>CAYUHW010000334.1:0-1858 GCA_964444605.1 uncultured Christensenella sp.
GCTTTGGGGATGGCTGCAGGCGGGGCAGACTTCGGGAGCCTTGGTACCCACTACCAGATGACCGCAGTTCCGGCACTCCCACACCTTGACCTCGCTCTTTTCAAAGACAGCGGCGGTCTCCACGTTCTTCAGCAGGGCACGGTAGCGCTCCTCGTGGTGCTTTTCGATGGCGGCCACCAGACGGAACTTCTCCGCCAGCTCATGGAAACCCTCGGCGTCGGCGGTCTTGGCGAACTCGGCATACATATCCGTCCACTCATAGTTCTCCCCGTCGGCGGCGGCGGCCAGATTTTCGGCGGTGCTGCCCATGCCGCCAAGCTCCTTGAACCACATCTTGGCGTGCTCCTTTTCGTTTTCGGCGGTCTTTAGGAAGAGGGCGGAAATCTGCTCATAGCCTTCCTTCTTGGCGGTGCCGGCAAAATAGGTATACTTGTTTCGTGCCTGAGATTCTCCGGCAAAAGCGGCCTGAAGGTTCTTTTCGGTTTGGGTGCCTGCGTACTTGTTCATGGTGCTGTCTCCTTTGGATACTAACTTTATCACTCAGTATACTCTCGAAGCGGAGAATGTCAAGGGAAGGGGGCGCTTTACTTTCCCCGAAAGGCAGGGGAGCCGATAAAATACAAAGCCAGCATGCCCGGCCCCACATGGGAACCGGTGACGGGCTCATGGATGACCGTGAAAATCTCCTTGGGCGGGGTCTTGCTCCCCCGCAGAAGGGTCTCCAGCATGGCGGCGTCCTCCGGGCAGTCCCCGTGGGAAATGCACACTCTCTGCTCCGAAGCCTCTTCCACATAGGTTTCGTACTGCTCCACAATGGCCTTGAGGGTGCGCTTGCGGCCGTGAATCTTGGCGTAGCTGACAATCTTCCCCTCCTCGTTGCCCTTGAGCAGGGGCTTGATGTTGAGAATGTTCCCCAGCGCCGCTCCCGCATTGGATAAGCGCCCCGTGGCGGCCAGATAGCGAAGGTCCCCTACGGTAAACACCTGGCACATCCTCTGGCAGTATGCTTCCAGCAGGGGCACCGCTTCCTCTAAGGAAACGCCCTCTCCCTGCAGGCGCACCCCTTCCATAACCACCATGCCCTCCCCCAAGGAGGCCCCTCGGGTGTCAATCAGGGCGACGGTGCGCTGAGGAAACCTTTCCCGCAGATTTCGGGCGGCGTTCCAAGCGGATTGAAAACTGCCGCTGACCCCCGAAGAAAGACCGATAAACAGCACGTCCTCCCCCTGCTCCAGTACGGGGGCAAAGGCTTCCTCATAGGCGGAAGGAGGGATTTGGGAGGTGGAAATCCGCTCCCCTGCCCGCATGGCGTTATAAAAGGCAGAGCCGTCAAAGCCTTCTACATCCATGCAGATCTGTTCCCCCGTTTCTCTGTGGAAGGTGAAGGGGATTTCCCCCACCCCATGCTCTCTAAGATAGCTTAAGGGCAGGTTGGCGGCGGTATCGGTGAAAAGCCTATACATAATTTGCATCCTCGTTACATCTAATCTTCGAGAACAGATTACCACGTTGTTGAATATGTGTCAAGGACTCTTTACACCTTGTACCCGATACGGGAAAATAAGTGCCTTTACAATCTCCTGCGAAATGTACTATAATAGACAGGAAAAGAAGGGGGTTGTATGCATGTCTTACGATAAAGCGCTGGTGGCAGGGAAGCTGCGCCGCTGGGAGAAATATCTGATTCGGTTCCGCCTGCCCGGGTGGGAGGAGATTCCCAACTTCGGGCTGTACATGGAGCAGGTGGTGGACTTGCTGCAGGAATATCTGGACTACATGCCGCCGGAGCTGAAGAATGAGGATGTGGTCACCAGCTCCGCCATCAACAACTATGTCCGCAGAGGCATTCTGCCCGGCC
>CAYUHW010000335.1:0-1833 GCA_964444605.1 uncultured Christensenella sp.
TTGGAGGATACGTCGTCGGGGTTGGCGGCGGTGTTGATGGCCTTGACGATGACCGTGGCCCCTGCCAGACCCAGCATGTTCATGGCCGTGCCCACAATGGTCTGATCCGCATTAAAGTGGATACTGGCCACGCCCAGCAAGGCGGAATAAAGCATGCCCACGGCGGCGGCGGCCAGAACTACCAGCAGAATCATGGCAAAGCCGCTGGCCACGCCGGTTAAATAGCGCATGACCAGAGCGCCGCCCAAGGCGCCCATGACCATGATGCCTTCCAAGCCCAGGTTGACGATGCCCGAATGCTCGGAGAAACAGCCTCCCAGCGCCACCAGAATCAGCACCGAGGAGAAGATGAGGGTATACTGTATAAGCAGCATCATTGTGCGTTATCCTCCTTTTTTACAGGGTCGGCAGCCTTCTTCTTCTCGTGGCGGTCCACCATCTTGGTCATGACCTGCTTCAAGAAGAGTACGAAGCCGCACAGATAGATGATAAAGGCGGAAATCAGATCGGAAATCTGAGAGCAGTACATGGATCTGTCCACATATGCGCCGCCGGAGGTAATATGCTGGATAAAGAAGGAGGAGAAGATGGTGCCGATGGGGTTCAAGCCGCCCAGGAAGGTGGCTGCAATGCCGTTGAAGCCCATGGCCGGCACGGAAGCCTTGGTGCACTCCCACTGCTCAATGCCCGTCTGGTAGTAGAAGGAGCCGGCCAGTCCCGCCAAGCCTCCTGCAATGACCAGAGTCAAAATGATGTTCCGGTTCTCCGCCATGCCGCTGTACTTGGCGGCGTTTTTGTTGAAGCCCGTGGCCTTGAGCTCATAGCCAAATCTGGTCTTTTCCAGCACCACCCAGATGAGTACCGTCAGCAGGATGGAAAGAGGAATGGCCAGCGTCACGTACCGATCCCCTGCAAAGATCTTGTCCAGTCCCATCTGAGGCAGAATGGCGGCCTTGCCCTGTCCCTTCATCTGAATGGTGTAGGGACTGGTGGTTTCCTTTACGTTGTTGAGGATCATGTTGGTCAGATACAGCCCAATCCAGTTGAGCATAATGCCCGAGATGACCTCGTTGACGTTGCAGTATGCCTTGAGCACGCCCACAATGCCGCCGAAAACCATGCCCGCCGCAATGGCAAACAGCATGCAGGGCAGCCAGTGCCAGTGCCAAGCCAGCGCCGCATACAGACAGGCGCAGGAGCCGATTACATACTGCCCGGCGGCGCCGATGTTGAACAGGCCAACCTTATAGGCAAAGAGTACCGACAAAGAGCACATGAGCAAGGGAGCGGTCTTGACCAGGGTTTCTCCGAAGTACTTGAGTCTGGTGGTGGACTTGGAGAAATCCAGGAAGTTCTTCATGACCGTCAAAATGGCTTCCCACGCACCGTCGGGGTTGATAAACAGCAGTACGACATAGCCTACCAGCAGACCCAGCAGAATGCAGATCAGGGACGCTATCAAAGACTGCACGGCGTTGTTTTTAAAAATGTTCTGTTTCTTCATGCCTTCACCTCATCCCGCTTGGCGCCGGCCATGTACAGACCCAGCTCCTCCACGGTGGTCTTCTTGGGATCCAGTTCGCCTACGATTTCGCCTTCGTACATGACCAGAATCCGATCGGACACGTCCATAACCTCGTCCAGCTCCAAAGAGACCAGCAGCACGGCCTTGCCGTTGTCCCGCTCCTCCACCAGCTTTTTGTGGATATACTCAATGGCGCCTACGTCCAAGCCCCGGGTGGGCTGCACGGCAATGAGCAGTTCCGGCGCCTTGTCGATTTCACGGGCCACAATGGCCTTCTGCTGGTTGCCGCCGGACATACTGCGCACGGT
>CAYUHW010000336.1:0-1822 GCA_964444605.1 uncultured Christensenella sp.
TGGAAAAAGCAGGTTTCCGGCGGGAAGGGCTTATTCGTGAGGGAAAGATGGTAAATACCTATTGCGATTACTACTTGTACGGTATGATAAAGGCGGATTATATCGAGATCACCGACAAGGGATTGCCTCCGTATGAGCATTGCGAACGCCTTTTTTGAGAAACTTAATTCCGCACCCCTTTGAACTTTTCACGAAAGGTTGGAAGGGCGTGCATTGGGCATCAAATAAGCCACTTCTTTCATAGAAGCCCGATGGTTTTGATATGAAGCTATAAAAAACGGTGCAAATCGGAATGTTCTTCGACTTGCACCGTACGTATCGTCTTCCTGCATAATATGAGCTGTAGTGCCATGATAACTGAGCGGAACACTGAAGCAGCGGCCTTCATAGCTGACAAAGCCGTCAGAGGAGGTTTTCTCTCTGGGCAGAGATAGAACAGCAATGCCGGGTGTATTTTCAGCATACGAATCTGTTCTGCACATCTGCTGTAATGCAGTTCCTGTGGCACCCCGGCAGTGGCTTTGTGGCAGGTGCTGCTATGCTGGTTGCACCAGTTCAGAGCAGCTCGATTCAAATCTGTAGTTTTCCAGAAGATCCTTCCAAAAGATCCTTCCAAAATGGAAGTTCTCCTTAATGAAGCGAACCAAGCACTCCACCTTGCCCTTGGTAAAAGAGTGTCGAGGCTTGCAGAGTTTGGGCTGGAAGCCTACCGTTTTCATAAAGCACTCATAATCTTTCTACCAGACCGGATGCCCTCGAAATCCAGGTGCAAATCAACGCTTTTCATGTTGCCTGTCAGGACATGCTTTGAAATTCCCATATAGCCAAAAGCATGGACCATGGCAATAAACAGATTCTCTTGTTTTGCATTGGGGAAGAACTCAACGTACCGTTGACTGCAGTGGCGGCAGACCATGGCGAAACAGGCCGCGATGTATTCCGCTCCATCGCAGTCCAGAACTTTGGTGAAACCCCAGACCATACTAAAGAATGCCATATATCTCATTAATAACAAAGCAATTTGTGATTCTATAAATTCCATTTTAGAAGAGTCTTTACAAGCCGGCGGACATTGTGCTCCAAAACGGCTCGGGAGAGTTTTCCCTCCTTTACTGCCTTTTGCAGAATTCTCACATATTTGCCGCCGCCTTCTGTCAGCCAGCAGTTGCCGGCCTTTACTATCTCCACCGGGTCCACCGTGTCATAGGTGCCCCAGTCGGTCATAATCATGCTGTCCAGCCCCCATTCCTCCCGGAGAAGGGTTTGCAGAATGTCTGCATTCTCGGCCGGATAAATGCCGTTAACCCCATTGTAGCTGGTCATGACGGCGCTGTGCTTGTGTACATCGACGGCAAACTCGAAAACCTTGAAGTAGATTTCCCGTAGCGCTCGCTCGGACACGATAGACTGACTGGCCTTTCTGGAGGTGTCGGAGCCGTTGCAGAACAGGTGCTTGTAGGTACAGCCGCAGCCGTTCTCTTCCAAACCCTTGCCGTGATAGCCTGCCATAATGCCGCCAAGGTAGGGGTCCTCGGAAAAATACTCAGGATGCCGCCCGTTCAGAATGTTTCTGTGGATGTTCATGGCAGGCCCCAGATTCATACCGATGTGATGTTCCCGTGACTCTTCTGCAATGACCTTGCCGATGCTGTACGCCAGTTCCTTATTGAAGCTGGCGGCTACGGTGCAGCTGCTGGGGAAACCGATGTTGCGCTTTTTCAAGTTTAGACCGGTATTGCCGTCGGATACCATCATTTTGGGCATCTTGTATTTGCGGATTACATTGGTCTTGCCTGCGGCGCCGGTCTGCCAAGGCATATAC
>CAYUHW010000337.1:0-1816 GCA_964444605.1 uncultured Christensenella sp.
TCCCCTTGTTCACCAAGGGGAGGCTTCCGCAATAAGAAGCCTCTGCTTTACAATGCTGTCGATATATTCGCAAACACCTTGAAAATTCCGATTGACTTCACTGTTCGGAATACGAACGACACGAAGCCCATAGGCTTCCAGAAATGCAGTTCTTTCTGCATCCTTCTCTGCGTTTTCATTTTCATAGTGCTGAGATCCATCCAATTCAATGATCAATTTAGCTTGGGCACTGTAAAAATCCGCAACGTATTTTCCCAGTATTTTTTGTCGCGTAAACCGCACAGTATAGGAGCGGAGAAAGTCATACCACAAACGTCTTTCTTCCTTTGTCATTTCTCTCCTTAGCATTTTTGCAACGGGAACAAGTTTTTTGTTATACTTTATTTGCATTATACAACATATGGCTCCCCTTTCACATCAAGAGGAGCCTGTTATTACTCAACTTTATTTGCCAGCAGGGGCCGCAGATACTCCCCTGTATAGCTCTTTTTGCACGATGCCACCTCCTCGGGTGTACCGGCGCAAAGGAGGGTGCCGCCCTTGTCGCCTCCCTCGGGGCCCATGTCCAGAATATAATCCGCCGCCTTAATCACATGCAGGTTATGCTCAATGACCACCACCGAGCTGCCTCCGTCCACCAGCCTTTGGAGAATGTCCAGCAGCAGCTTTACATCCTGGGTGTGCAAACCCGTAGTGGGCTCGTCCAAAATATACAGGGTGCGCCCCGTGTCCCGGCGGCTCAGCTCCGTAGCCAGCTTCACCCGCTGGGCTTCTCCTCCCGACAGCGTGGTGGCCGGCTGTCCCAGCTTCATGTACCCCAGCCCCACTTCCTTCAATATCTGCAGCTTCCGCTTGATCTTGGGGTGGGCGGAGAAGAAGGGCAGGGCCTCCTCCACGGTCATCTCCAGTACATCGTAGATATTCTTCCCCTTATAGCGAACCTCCAGGGTCTCCCGGTTGTACCGCCGCCCGCCGCAGACCTCGCAGGGCACATACACATCGGAGAGGAAGTTCATCTCAATCTTCAGAATTCCGTCCCCCTTGCAGGCTTCGCACCGTCCGCCCTTGGTATTAAAGGAGAAGCGGCCGTTGGTGTATCCCCGCATCTTGGCATCGGGGGTGGCGGCGTACAGCTCCCGAATCAAATCGAACAGCCCCGTATAGGTGGCGGGATTGCTGCGGGGGGTTCTGCCGATGGGGCTCTGGTCGATGTCCACCACCTTATCCAAAAACTCTGCCCCGTCAATGCCGTCATGCTCCATAGGCTTGGTCTTGGCTCGATTCAGCTTCTTCAGCAGGGACTTTTTGAGAATCTCATTGATCAAACTGGACTTACCCGACCCCGACACCCCCGTCACGCAGACGAACATGCCCAGGGGGATCTTGGCGGTGACGTTCTTTAGATTGTTGGCTCTTGCCCCCCGAATGACCAAGGCGTGGCCGTTCCCCGGCCTGCGGGTTTTGGGCACGGGGATGCTCAGCCGCCCGGAAAGATACCCGCCCGTAAGGGAATGGGGGTTGTCCATAACCTCCTTGGGCGTGCCCTTTGCCACAATCTCCCCTCCGTGGACCCCGGCGGCAGGCCCCATGTCCACCAGATAGTCCGCCTCCAGCATGGTTTCCTCGTCATGCTCCACCACAATAAGGGTGTTGCCCATGTCCCGAAGGGCCTTCAGCGTGTCCAACAGCTTCCCGTTGTCCCGCTGGTGAAGGCCGATGCTGGGCTCGTCCAAAATATACATGACCCCCACAAGGCCGCTGCCAATCTGGGTGGCCAGGCGGATGCGCTGGCTTTCGCCTCCCGACAATGTTACGG
>CAYUHW010000338.1:0-1812 GCA_964444605.1 uncultured Christensenella sp.
TCAAAACCCATCACAGGTGGGTTTTGCCCCCTTCGGGGTCGGGGCGAATTGCTTCATAATTCCCCTTACACAGGGGGGCCATGCGTTATAAAAGGGGTCTGCGCTTGCTTTCGCTTTTAACCGAGCGAAGGTCTTTTTCCGTTATACAAAAACAGGGACGGAGTATCCGTCCCTACTTGAACCTGTCCGAAGGACAGATTTCACATTGCGCAGCAATATTTCACATGGCGGCGCCATATTTCACTGCCGCAGGCAATTTCACCCACGCAGAGCGTGGATTTCACCGCCGCAGGCTTAAGGCCTTGGCGGCGGCTTCCCGCTCCGCACAGACCTTCGCCCAGTTGGGCAGGGTCTTGGACAGGGCGGCAAACTTCCCCATGAGGGCGGGAATCTCTATGCCCTGAGGGCAAATGCGTTGGCACTGCTCACAGCCGATACAGGCGGTGGGGTGCTTATCCGCAGGGAGGGTGTCCAGATACATGGCCACGGTGAAGCTGGTGGACACGGCGGCGTCCGTATACTCCCGAAGCAAGTTGGGGATGTCCAGCCCCCGGGGGCAGACCTCCGTGCAGTAGCGGCAGCCGGTGCAGGGGAGATCCCCCTTCATGGTGGCGGCGATGGACTGAAGGAGGGAAAGCTCCTCCCTGGTTAGAGGCTTGTCCTCCTCAAAGGTCTTCACGTTCTCCGTCATCTGAGGCAGGGCAGACATGCCGCTGAGAATCATGGTCACCTGAGGCACCTGTTGAAGGAAGCGGAAGGCCCAAGCGGCAGCCCCTTCCTCGGGACGCAGGGCACGCAGGCTCTGCTCCTGCTCCTCGCTTAAGTGCGCCAGCCGTCCCCCTCTAAGGGGCTCCATGACCCACACGGGGAGATTGTAGCGGGAGAGAATCTCCACCTTCTTTTCTCCCTCCTGCAAAGTCCAGTCCAGATAGTTAAGCTGAATCTGGCAGAACTCCATGTCCTCATGGTACTCCTTTAAAAAGGCCTCCAGACAGGCAGGGCGGGCGTGGGAGGAGAAGCCCAGGTGCTTAATGCGTCCCAGCTTCTTCTGCTCACGGAAGTAGTCTATAATCCCCCACTTGGGGTCGGTGTACACGTCGATGCTGTTTTCGCACACGTTGTGCAGGAGGTAAAAGTCGAAATACTCCACCCCGCACTTTTTAAGCTGCTGCTCAAAGATGGCCGCAGGGTCATAGGAGGAAGAAATCTGGTGCCCCGGGTACTTGTCCGCCAGATACCAGCTTTCCCGCGGGTAGCGGCTGAGGGATTGGGCGATGGCGGTTTCCGAGTGCCCCCCGTGGTAGGGCCAAGCGGTGTCAAAGTAGTTAACCCCGTGGGACATGGCCCAGTCCACCATGGCGTCTAAGGCGGGCCGGTCAATATCCCCGCTCTCCTTCAGGGGCAGGCGCATACACCCAAAGCCCAGACGGGACAGGCGGGTTTCCTGAAAGTCCTTATACAGCATAGCCTTTGCAATGCTCCTTTCAACAAAAATCGGGAAAAGAAAAGGGCGGCAGCACCCATGTCCGCCGCCCCGAGAGAGTTACTCTACGGTGATGATGCCGTTTTCGCCAACGGTGACGGTCATACCGGTCTGCACATACCGGAGGAACTCTTCGCCCAAGCTGTCTACAACGGGCATGGAAGCGCCTTCCAGCCATACATCTGCCAGAATGACCCCGGCGCCGGCCAGAGAGTCAATGGGGTTGGAGAAGAGCATGCAGGCAGGCTGCCGGTTCATGGAGCAGGCGCAGTAGAGCACCAGTCCGCCGGTGGTGGAGCCAATGGTCTGGGGCAGGCACAGGGCCTTCC
>CAYUHW010000339.1:0-1807 GCA_964444605.1 uncultured Christensenella sp.
ATTTTGGAGTATCTGCAGCAGCAGGGAGCCAAAACCATGGCCACCACTCACTATAGCGAAATCAAAGCCTTTGCCCTGTCTCGTGACAGAATGCAGAACGCCTCCATGGAGTTTGACGTGGACAGGCTTTGCCCCACCTACCGCCTGTACATCGGCATTCCCGGCAAGTCCAACGCCTTTGAAATCAGCCAGCGGCTGGGCTTGAAGGAGAATATTATTGAACGGGCACGGGTCTTTTTGAAGAAGGAGGATGTGGCCTTTGAAGACGTCCTCAGCGGGGCGGAACAGCAGAGAAAATTGGCGGAGGAGGATCGGCGGCAGACGGAGCTGGCTCTGCTGGAAGCACGGCGGCTTAAATCCGAGCTGGAGCAGGAGAAGGAGAAACTGCAGAAGGAAAAGAGCCTGATGAAACAAAAGGCCAGAGAGGACGCACGGGAGGTGGTGCGCACCACCCGCGCCGACATGGACAAGCTCATTGCCAACCTTCGAAGTATCCAGAACATAGACACCAAAGCCCTGGAAAGAGCCATTCAGGAATCCAGAGATGCCATGCGCCACACGGAAGAGAAGCTCTATGAGGACATCGAGCATCGGGAGGAATACGGCAGTGCCCCCGGTGTGATTCAGGTGGGGGAAACCTATTATGTAGCCAGCATCCACGGCCCCGCCACGGTTCTCAAAGGGAAAAACGGCAAGGGGCAGGTGCAGATTCAATCCGGCATTATGAAGATGATGGTGCCTGCTTCCGATCTGCGGGTACTGCAGAAGGCGCCGGAAAAGAAGGTGCGCAAGGTGACAGGCCCCATTTTGACCAACATTCAGGAAGTGAAGATGGACTTGGATCTGCGGGGTTATCTGGTGGACGACGGCATCTTGGAGATTGACCGATATATCGACATGTGCCTTATGCACGGGCGTAAGGAGTTCAACATCATCCACGGCAAGGGCACCGGCGCTTTGCGCACGGGGGTGCAGGCCTACCTCAAGGGCGACAGGCGGGTGAAGTCCTTCCGCCTGGGCAACTATGGGGAAGGGGACGCAGGCGTTACCGTGGTGACGCTGAAGTAAAAAAGTATGCTTGCAAGGGGGCGGGGCGGCGGAAGGGCGAAGCCCTTCCCATGCGCAGGAGCGGGGCAACGCCCCGCTCCTGCGCATAGGTTCGCAAAGCGAACCCGCCGCCCCGCCCGCTTTTTCCTTTGTTCCCATACCGTCCCGTTTTCCCTCTTTTTCTTCAAACCGCTTGACTTTTTAGCGGGAGATGCTATAATAAATTTGAATTTGGGCATGACCCGGGAAGCAGTACCTTTCATATAATTCCCTCCAAGAGAGCGGCTCGGCTGGTGGAAGAGCGGCGGGGGAAGGAGAGGGAAGACCGCCCGGCGACCCGGGGCGCAGTCCCCTTTGACTGCAAAAAGAGTACCAATTTGGGTGGAACCGCGTTTTACCACGCCCCAATGCTTCCGTGCATTGAGGCGTTTTTTCATGGCTTCATCCCGTTTACAGGAGGATTTTATCATGATTGTCACCTTCCCCGATGGCTCCAGCCGCACCTTTGACGATGCCGCTACCCCTATGGACATTGCCGCTTCCATCAGTCCCCGTCTTGCTAAGGCCACCCTGGCCTGCGAGGTGGACGGCAAGGTTTGCGACGCTTTCCGCCCCATCGGCCATGACTGCGCCGTAAAGTTTTTGAACTTTGAAGACGAGGGCGGCCGCAGTACCTTCCGCCACACCGCCAGCCACGTGCTGGCACAGGCTGTCAAGCGTCTCCATCCGGAAATCAAGCTGGCCATCGGCCCTTCCATTG
>CAYUHW010000340.1:0-1800 GCA_964444605.1 uncultured Christensenella sp.
GTTCATCATCAGGGTGAACAGGGTCTCGTTGGTATTCCACTTGGCCTTAAAGAAGCCGGGGATACCCGCCCACAGGGCGCCGGCGGCGATGCTGGAGACGACCATGCACACAATGACCAGCCAGTTGGGGAAGATGTCCTTGAGGCAAATCATACAGGCGGCGCAGGCAAGGCCTCCGGCCAGAATCTGGCCTTCGGCGCCGATGTTCCAAAAGCGCATCTTAAAGGCGGGGGTTACGGCCAGAGAGGCGCACAGCAGGATGGCCAAGTTCTGGAACAGCACCCATGCCTTTCTGGGTGTGCCGAAGCCGCCCTGCAGAATGGCTTTGTATACGGCAATGGGGTCTTCCCCCGTAAACACGGTGGTAATCAGGGCGCACAGCACCAAGGCCAGCACCAGCGCCAAGCCCCGAATGCCCCAGGAGACATACCAGGGGATGGCGCCCCGCTTGGAAATGTGCACAAGAGGCTCTTTGGTTTTTGCGGTTGCTTCTTTACTCATTGGTCTGTTCTCCTCCCAAACGGGTCATCATCATGCCTACTTTACGCTTGTCGGCGTCTCGGCCGGGGACAATGCCGCTGACCTTTCCGCCGCAAAGCACCAGAATGCGGTCGGCCAGCTCCAGCAGTACATCCAAATCCTCGCCTACGAAGACTACGGCCACGCCCTTCTGCTTCTGCTTGTTGACCAGATCGTAAATCATGTAGGAGAAGTTGATATCCAAACCCCGCACCGCATAGGCCGTCAGCAGTACCGTGGGGGCAGAGGAAATCTCGCGTCCCACCAGCACCTTCTGCACGTTGCCGCCGGAGAGACGGCGGACGGGGGTGCTGATGCCCGGGGTCACGACCTCCAGCTCCTTGACCACCTGGTCTGCAAGAGCGTGGGGGCTCTTTCTGTCGGTAAAGGTGGACTTACCGCTGCGGAAGGAGCGGAGCATCATGTTGTCCGCCAAGTCCATGTTGGCCACCAGACCCATGCCCAGACGATCCTCGGGAACGAAGGACAGGGACACGCCCTTTTCCTCAATCTTCAGAGGATCCAGCCCCAGCAGCTCGCTAACGGAATCGTCCTTGGGATCCAGGAACAAAATACTGCCGCTTTCGGCGGGCTGAAGACCGGCAATGGCCTCCAAAAGCTCCTTCTGGCCGCTGCCGGAGATGCCGGCAATGCCCAGAATCTCGCCGCTGCGGATATCGAAGGACACATCGTCCAGCTTCAAAATGCCGTCGGCACTGCGGACGGACAGATTCTTCACCTGAATGCGGGTCTGGGGATTTACGGGCTCGGGACGGTCAATGTTCAAAGACACCTGCCGCCCGACCATCATGTTGGTCATCTCCTGAGCATTGGTCTCCTTGGTGATCAGATCCCCGATGAACCGGCCGTGACGGAGCACCACCACCCGGTCGCTGATCTCTTCCACTTCGTTGAGCTTGTGGGTGATGATGACCACGGTTTTTCCCGCCTTCTTCATGTTCCGAAGGACGTTGAACAGCTTTTCCGTCTCCTGCAGGGTCAGCACCGCCGTGGGCTCATCCAAAATCAGGATGTCGGCCCCCCGGTACAGCACCTTGACGATTTCCACCGTCTGCTTCTGGGACACGGACATATTGTAAATCTTTTGGTAGGGATCTACCTCAAAGCCGTACTCGTCGCAAATCTTCTTGACTTCCTCGGCTACGGCCTTCATGTTCAAACGCTGTTTGCCGGGCAGACCCAGAATGATATTTTCCGCCGCCGTCAATACATCCACCAGCTTAAAGTGCTGGTGAATCATGCCGATGCCCAAATCAAAAG
>CAYUHW010000341.1:0-1798 GCA_964444605.1 uncultured Christensenella sp.
GACCCGTCCCGCTTTCGGCGGTCACCTCATGGCTACCATCATCTGCCCCCGCTTCCGTCCCCAGATGTCCACCGTCCGCCCCGGCGTTATGCAGACCCGGGAATTCGACCAGGCTGCCGCCGATAAGTGCGTGGTGGAGCCGGTGAACACCAACCTGTCTGCCGACGATATCCATGTCCAGATTCTCAAGGTGGAGAAGACCGCCCGGAAGATGGTGGACTTGGTAGGCGCTGACGTGGTTGTGGCCGTAGGCCGCGGCATCAGCAAGGATCCCGAAAAGGGCATCGCTCTGGCTGAAGAGCTGGCCGGCGTGCTGGGAGGCGTGGTAGGCGCTTCCCGTGCCGTGGTGGATGCTGGCTGGATTACCAACGACCATCAGGTCGGCCAGACCGGCAAGACCGTGCATCCCCGCCTGTATGTGGCTTTGGGCATTTCCGGCGCCATCCAGCATGTGGCCGGTATGCAGGACTCCGAGACCATCATCGCCATCAACAAGAACGAAGGCGCTCCCATCTTCACCGTAGCCAACTACGGCATTGTGGGCGATTTGTTTAAAGTGGTGCCCGAGCTCATCAAAGAGATTAAGGCCGCCAAAGAAGGCAAATAAGCCGGTTTTCGAAAAGAAAATGAGCAGCAGCCGCGGTTTTTATGCCGCGGCTGTTTGTCTTAGTGCATCGGTTTTATGCCCCTTTCGGGCAATATAAGGGGACTTCCTGCGCCAAAGCAGAGAATTTTTCCCCATTGGGTCGATTTCCGTTGCAGAATGTGCTATAATACGAAAAAAAGAGTATGCGGGAGGGCATATTTGTGGGACTGCAGTTTAGAAAGAGCATCAATTTGGGCGGAGGCCTCCGCATTAATATAAGCAAGTCCGGCATTGGCTTTAGCTGGGGCACCAAGGGCTTTCGGGTAAGCAAGACGGCAAAGGGCAAGGTCAGAACCACCGCCTCCATTCCCGGCACGGGCATCTCCTATACCAAGGAGCATGGGAGCAAGAAAAAGAGCGGCAAGGGTTCCAAATCCTCCGAAGACTAAAGAATTCGCCGAAAATAGGGAAAAACAAAGGGAGTTTTAAAAAACTCCCTGTTTTTTATGCCTTTTTCACTCGGCTGTAGTCGGGGTGGGTGTGGCTGCTGCGGGTGTTGCGCAGGGCAAAGAGCAGTTCCACAAGCCCCTTGTGGTAGGGAATGAAGGTGTCCGCCGCCAGCATGGCAAGCACCTCCTCCAAGGAAGCCCACTTTACCTCCGCCACCTCCTCGGGCTGGGGGCGCACCTTTTCCAAGGCCACCTCCTGCTCTACGGTGAAGATGTAATCCGTTCCCCGCTCAAAGGTCAAACTCATGGCCGGACGAACTCCCGCAAAGGAGATATCCAGCCCCGTTTCCTCCAGAAGCTCCCGCTGGGCGGCCTGCTGGCAGGTCTCTCCGGCTATGGCGCTGCCCCCTACGGTAAAGTCCCACCGCCCCGGCCAGCCCTTGATGGTGGGCAGACGCCGCTGGATGAGCATGCGCCCCGCCTTGTCAAAGATGCACACATGCACCACCATCCGATAGCGGTCTTGGGGCTGACGCTGGCCGTAGGTCATGGTCTCCCCGGTCTTCTGCCCGTCAAAGGTGTATAAATCCCAGTATTCCATGGTTACCCTTCCTGCCGCTCCAGGGAGTTTTCCACGGAGAAGCCCTGGGGGTAGCGCTTTTTCAGCTTGGCAATATTCCCCTCCAGCACCTCACTGAGGGGAACGTGCAGGGCCGTAGCCGCCTCCGCCAGATACCAGGCCACATCTCCCAGCTCCTTAATG
>CAYUHW010000342.1:0-1778 GCA_964444605.1 uncultured Christensenella sp.
GTTCTGGCTCATTTCCAGGCCGCTGACGGATACGCCGCCGGCGTTGACAGCCTTACTGGGAGCAACGGTGAGGCCCTGATCCATGAGGAAATACAGTGCTTCGTTGGTGGTGGGCATGTTGGCAACCTCAATGTAATACTTGAGGCCGTTGTCCAGCATCTGCTGGGCTTCTTTCATGCCGATTTCGTTCTGGTATGCGCAGGGCATGCAGATATCCACCTTAACGCCCCAGGGCTTCTGCTTGGGGAAGAAGGGCACGCCGAACTTGTCGGAATAATCCTGCACCCGGTTGCGGTTGCTGGAACGCATCTCCAGCAGGTAGGAAATCTTCTCCTCGGTGATGACACCGTCTTCATCGTAGATATAGCCGTCGGGGCCGGAGAGGGTGACAACCTTGGCGCCAAGCTGAGCGGCCTTCTTGCACACGCCCCATGCTACGTTGCCGAAGCCGGAAACGGCAATGCGCTTGCCTTCCATGGGCTCGTTGTCATGCTTCAAAACTTCCTGCACATAATAGATGGCGCCGAAGCCGGTAGCTTCGGGACGGATAAGGCTGCCGCCGAAGGAACGGGCCTTGCCGGTGAAGGTGCCGTTGTCGTAGGAATTGATGATACGCTTATACTGGCCGAACATGTAGCCGATTTCACGGCCGCCTACGCCCAAGTCGCCGGCAGGAACGTCTACGTTCATGCCGATGTGGCGATAGAGCTCAGTGATGAAGCTCTGGCAGAAGCGCATGATTTCCATGTCGCTCTTGCCGGTGGGATCAAAGTCAGCGCCGCCCTTGCCGCCGCCCATGGGGAGGCTGGTCAAGCTGTTCTTGAAAGTCTGCTCAAAGCCCAGGAACTTCATAACGGACTCGTTTACATGAGGTGCAAAGCGCAGGCCGCCTTTGTAAGGCCCGATGGCACTGTTGAACTGTACACGGAAACCACGGTTTACCTTTACTTCCCCGGCATCGTTGACCCAGGGTACCCGGAACTGAATGATACGCTCGGGCTCAACAAGGCGCTCCAGCAGGGCGTTCTTTTCGAACTCAGGGTGCTTCTCAATAACCTTCTCCAAGGAACGGAGAACCTCTTCCACCGTCTGGATGAATTCGGTCTGGTTGGGGTCACGGCGTCTTACGTCCTCAATGACTCTCTCGATGTATGCGTTCATACTATCCTCCCAAAATATTTGCTTTTCCCTGCCGGGTTCCCTGCAGGGACCTTGCAAGTTCATAATATCACAATGAGAAAAGATGTCAATAGGCTGGAAATGATATACTATTTTATTTCTCAAAATAATTTTGCCCGCCTGTACTTTTTTCTGCCGTGGTTTTCCCATGAGGGCAAAAAGAAACAGACGATCCGAAGACCGCCTGTTTTCTATCTTTATGGGATTTGGGGTGCTTACTTAATCACCTGCTGAGGCTCATGCTTCTGCCCCTCGGGATGCTGCTTGCGGCGAACCACGGTGTTTACCAGGATGCCCAGGATCAGAGCGCAGGCTACGGAGGTGATGGTCACATCGCCGAAGGACACGGTGAGGTTGCCGATGCCGGCGATGAGGATGGCGGATACTACGAAGAGGTTCCGGTTGTCGTTGAGGTCAACTTCCTGCACCATCTTGAGGCCGGACACGGCGATGAAGCCGTACAGGGTCAGGCACACGCCGCCCATGACGCAGGCAGGGATGGAATCGAGGAAGGCTACCAAGGGAGCGATGAAGGCAACCAGTATGGCCATGACGGCGGCACCGGTGATGCTGACTACGGAAGCGTTCTTGGTGATGGC
>CAYUHW010000343.1:0-1765 GCA_964444605.1 uncultured Christensenella sp.
GCCGTACAGGGCGCAGATGTATGCGATGGTGCCGCCGCCGCCCTGGTCAACCCGGCCCAGCTCCGCCGTCTGGAAGTGGATGTCGTTGTCGTCAAAGAGCTTGCGCAGAGAGGCCACGTACTCGGCGTTGGCATCGTTGCTGCCGGACTTGCCGCGGGAACCGGTGTACTTGTTAAAGCATACGCCCCGGCCAAGGTAAGCGGCATTCTTGCGCTCAAAGCAGCCTGCAAAGTTGGGATCGTAGCCGGCGGACACATCGCAGGAAAGCATGCGGCTGTTGCTCAAAGCACGGCGCAGCTTCAGCTCGCTGTACTGACCCAGCCGATCCATAATCTCTGCCATGGCATTTTCAAAGTAGCGAGCCTGCATACCCGTGGCGCCTACGCTGCCAATCTCTTCCTTGTCGGCAAAGATGCAGCAGCAGGTGGTTTCAGGAATCTCTTCAATGGAGAGCAGGGCGTCCAGAGAAGCATAGGCGCATACACGATCGTCATGGCCGTAAGCCAGAATCATGCTCCGATCCAGACCCAGATCCCGAGCCTTCCCGGCGGGCACCACTTCGATTTCGGCAGACAGGAAGTCTTCCTCCTCAATGTCATACTTCTCCTTCAGAAGCTGGAGAACCAGTGCCTTGCAGGGGTTATTTTCGCCCTCGGGCAAATCGGTCATGGGACGGCCGCCAACGATGACGTTGAGATCCTCGCCCTCGATGACCACGGCGGCCTTCTTGCCCATCTGATCTCCGGCCAGATGGATAAGAAGGTCGGAGATGCTGACCACAGGATCGCTGTCCGCTTCGCCGATGACTACGTTTACCACGGTGCCGTCCTTCTTGGCTACTACGCCGTGAAGCGCCAGAGGAATGGTGGGCCACTGGTACTTTTTGATGCCGCCGTAGTAATGGGTATCCAAATATACAAGATCCGTGTCCTCATACAGAGGGTTCTGCTTCAAATCCATGCGGGGGCTGTCTACGTGGGCGCCAACGATGTTGATGCCGCTTTCCAAAGGCTTTTTGCCGATGATGTAAAGCTGAATGGCCTTTCCCATGGTGTTTACATACACTTTATCGCCGGGGACAAGGGTCTCCTTGCTGTCAAGGTTTACAAAGCCCTTGACTTTTGCCAGACGAATGGCTTCGCTGACGCATTCCCGCTCGGTCTTGCCGGCATCCAAAAAAGCCTTGTACCCATCCGCTTTGTCCATAAGCAGGGCTTCGGTTTCAGGGGCATAGGTGGTCCAGGCGTTTACTCGTTCCATAAAATCCTCCATGTGCTTTTTCTCTTAGTATACGACAGTTTTCCCCCTTTGTAAAGAAAGGGAGTCCCTTCTTTTCGTATATCTTACAAGCGAGAGGGGGCGGCGGAAAGACAGAGCCTTTCTCTTAGCCATAGGGGGGAGCGTTCCGCTCCCCCCTATGGCTAAGGGTTCGCTTTGCGAACCCGCCGCCCCAGCCCCGCCAAAAAAGCATGACCGCAGACAGAAAAACGCCCCGCCTTCTGGGGGCAGGGCGCAGGGGTTAGTCCTCTATATCGATTTTCAAATGCAGTTCGTCCAACTGCTTTTGGGTGACAAAGCCGGGGGCGTCCATCATCAAGTCCTGAGCATTCTTGTTCATGGGGAAGGGGATGATTTCCCGAATGGAATCCTCACCCGCCAAAATCATGACGATGCGGTCTACGCCCGGAGCGATGCCGGCATGGGGCGGTGCCCCGTAGCAGAAGGCGTTGTACATGGCGGGGAACTTGGACTTTACATCCTCTTC
>CAYUHW010000344.1:0-1760 GCA_964444605.1 uncultured Christensenella sp.
CCTATAGACAGACCAGAGCCCCCAAAGGACAGACCCGAGCCGCCCCCGGACAGGCCCGAAAGATTCGACGGGGAAAGGCCGTCCCGTCCTCCCATGCATAAAAAGCGGATGCTGGCCTTTGCCTTGGCGGTGCTGGCGGTGCTGCTGTGCCTGTGGATCGGCAGTCAGCTTTTAGACGGGCAGGGGGAAAACTGGGACGTACAGCAACCCCCTTACCAAACCCCTGCGCCCACGGCGGTGCAGACGGCGGCGCATGTGCAGGGGGACTCCCTGCTTACCGTGCGGTTCTTGGATGTGGGGCAGGCGGACTCGGCGTTGCTCTCCTGCGACGGCCACTTCATGCTCATTGACGGAGGCAACAGAGGGGATTCCAACGTGGTATACACGGTGCTGGAAAAAGAGGGCGCCCGGCATTTAGACATTATGGTAGGCACCCACGCCCACGAGGATCACATTGGGGGACTGCCGGGAGCCTTTGAATATGCAGAAGCGGACTTGACTTTGTGCCCGGTGACCGGGTACGGCAGCCGGGTCTTTGAGGTGTTTGCCGCCAATGCAAAGAAAAAGGGGGGCGGCATAACCGTCCCCAAGGTGGGGGATACCTATATGCTGGGCAGTGCCGAAGTGACCGTTCTGGGGGTCAACGGCGGCGAGGAAACCAACGATACCTCCATTGTGCTTAAGGTGCAGTTGGGGGATGTCTCCTTCCTCTTTACGGGGGATGCAGAGCATGAGGCGGAGGAGGCCATGCTGTATGCAGGGGTGGATCTGTCCGCCACGGTCTTAAAGGTGGGGCATCACGGCAGCGACACCAGCACCTCCTATCCCTTCTTGCGGGCGGTAATGCCCAAATACGCGGTCATTTCCGTAGGGGAGGGGAACGATTACGGCCATCCCACGGAGGAGGCCTTGAGCAAGCTAAGGGACGTAAAGGCGGAGCTTTACAGAACGGACAAGCAGGGGGACATCGTCTTCACCACCGACGGCAGGGAGATTTGGATCACCACGGACAAAAAGGCAACCAAGAAGTCCCTTTGGACAACGGGGGACAAGAAGAAGGTGGAGCCTACCGGCACTCCGGAGGTAGCGGTCTGGTACAGCGGCACAGGGAACAAGTACCATGTGCGGGCGGACTGCAGCGGTATGCAGAACCCGGAGAAGCTGACCTTGACGGAAGCGGAGAATCGGGGAATGGTTCTGTGTCTGCGCTGCGGCGGCGACGGCGTAAAGGAAAAACACATGCCCTAAGGAGGCTTACTCCTCTATAGGCAGATATAAACAGACGCTTGTGCCCTCCTTGGGGGCGGAGCCCTGTGGGTCCGTCATGGCGGGCTTGGGTCTTATAGCCCTTGCGGCGCAGGACCAAGTCCAAAACCGCACGATTTCCTTTTCATCTTCTGCAATCCGTATCCGCATGCATACTTCCGCTCTGCATAAGCACGGGTACCACGCTCAAAAAACAACTCGCCCAAAGCATAAGCGCAAAGGGCGCATCCCTGCCCAAATCCCCCGTTTATACGAATTTCGGGGGATTTTTTCCTTTGAGCCGCAAAAAACTCTTGCACTGGGGAAAAATCGTGATATACTTATAAAGTTTTGAGAAATAGTCTTTTTGATGCAAAGAGGTAAGTAAGATGGAAATAAGAAACGTAGCCATTATCGCCCACGTTGACCACGGCAAGACCACGCTGGTGGATCATCTTCTGCAGGATGCAGGGGTGCTTCGCCGCAGTGAGGTGGGCGTAGACAGAATCATGGAC
>CAYUHW010000345.1:0-1740 GCA_964444605.1 uncultured Christensenella sp.
CCGCATAGATTGAATGTAGCTTGAAAAGGGCAGGAATCTCTCAAGGCTCTTTTCCTTCGGCAAAGTTTTGGGGACGGCGGGTTCGCTAAAGCGAACCCTTATGGGCAGGGGAGCGTTCCGCTCCCCTGCCCATAAGAGAAGGGCTTCGCCCTTCCGCCGCCCCCGCCTCCACGCAAAAAGAGCCCCCGAAGAGGCTCTCTGTTAAGTCCAAACAATCAGTTGGCGTCGGGATTGTCCTTCTCGTTAAGAGGGAAGGTCTCTCCGATGTCCTCAAAGTCAAAGGCACCCTTGGGCATGGAGGGACGGCGGCCGGCGGCCACCTGCTGTGCCTTCTCCTTGGCATTCTTGTCGGTAAACTTGTTGATGACTACAAAGATGGCCACCACAAGAGCAATGGATATGCCCATGCAGATGTAGTTGAGCACCTCCAAGGCACGGAAGGAGAGGAAACTCATCCAGCTCCAGTTCAGCGTGGGCTCCAGCATCTCCAACTCATAGGGCACGGACTCCGTAGAGGAGGCGGCGCACATGGAGGTGCTCTGGGCAGATTCCGTCTGCACCCAGTTGATGGCCCGCATCTCATCCAGAGTGTTGACTTCGCCTACGGGATGAACGATGCCGTCGGCGTCGGTGTATTCCTCAATGAACTTATACTGATAGTCCTGGGTGTAGCCGTAGGAACCGGCCACATTGACCAGCGCCACCAGAATGGTCATAACGAACATCCCCGTGTACAGCAGGCGGATGATCTTTTTGTACTGCACCACCTTATCTTTTTTGATGTTCTCTGCCTCCATGAGCTTGCCTTTGCCGGTGAAGACGGCCTTAGCCAAATAGATGGCCACAAAGATCATAATGAGGATCAGCATCGTGTTTCCCATAAGTTTTCTCCTTCGTTGTTGGGTTTCTTTTGGTTGTATGTAAAGCTTTCGCTTACACTCTCTTATACTTTACGCCTCCGGGGATGTCCGTAAGCTCAATCCCCCGGCTTCTAAGCTCCGCCCGAATGGCGTCCGCCCCGGCAAAGTCCTTCCGCTTCTTGGCCTCTGCCCGCTCCAAAATCCGCTTTTCCACCTCTTCATCCCGCTCCGTTTCCTCGGGAATCAGGGCAAAGCCCGTGCTCTGAGCGGCGGCCTGCTTTTTCTGCTCGGCACGCTTTTTCTCTGCGGCCTCCAGCAGTCCCAGCCCCAGCACTTCATCCAAATGCCCGATAGCCTGCAGGCGGGTGGCGCCGTTGGCCTTGCTCTTGAGCACATCGTAAATGCTGGTAATGGCCAGCGAGGTGTTCAAATCGTTGTCCATGGCGGTGCGGAACTTCTCTTCCAATGCTTTGGCGGCGTCCTCATCCGCAGGCCCGTCCTCCGGCTTCAAAGCGGCAATCTTCCCCACCAGCTTCTGGTAGGCGGCGTTGGCGTTATCCAGCCCCTCATAGGAGAAGACCAAATTCCGCCGATAATGGCTCTGGAGGCAGAAGAAGCGGTACACAAGGGGATCGTAGCCCTTGGATATAAGCAGGGGCAGGGTCAAAAACTCGCCCTTGGATTTGGACATCTTCCCCGTAGCATCGTTGAGATGGCGGACATGGAACCAGAAGTTGCACCACTTGTGGCCGAAGTAGCTTTCGCTCTGGGCAATCTCGTTGGTATGGTGGGGGAAGGCGTTGTCGATGCCGCCGCAGTGAATGTCCAGATACTCTCCGCAGTACTTCCCTGCAATGCAGGAGCACTCAATGTGCCAGCC
>CAYUHW010000346.1:0-1734 GCA_964444605.1 uncultured Christensenella sp.
GGCAGGTGGTCAGCAGAGTACCAACCTGATCACGGGCAGTGGAGGAACCGTTGAAAGCGGGAGAGGTGTAGTAAGCGTCTTCCTGCTCGAGGCAGACCTTGGCGCTCAGAGCAGCAACGTAGTCACCGCCATCGGCCTTGGAAATGAACTCAGCATAAGCGGGGTTCTGGGATACGGACTTGAGCACGGGCACGTAGCCGGAAGCCATAGCGAACTCGGCCTGGTATTCTACGCTGGTGGTCAGGAACTTGACGAACAGCCAGGAAGCAACCACTTCCTGAGCGTTGGCCTTCTTGAAGATGCATACGCTGGGACCCTGAGAGATAACCTTCTTGTTATCCAGAGAAACCTGGGGAATGGTGGCAATGCCGACCTCGAAGGGGTAGTTGCCGTCTTCGCCCTTGGCAGGACGCTGATAGGTAGCACCGGCGGAAGAACCGATGGACATATAGCTGCGGGTCTTGCCTTCTTCGGTCACGGTGAACAGACCGGAAGTGTAAGCGCCGTACAGGGACTGGGTGGTCAGATAGCCGGCCTGGTACCATTCACGGAACATCTTAACGAAGTTGTGGTTGGTCTCATTGTCAAACAGATAGTGATCGCCGGTAGCGCTGGTGTAGGGAGAAGCATACTGCTCCGTCATGGTGATGAACCAGTTGCTCTCGGAGTCGTAGCCCAGAGGAATGGAGTTAGGATCGATCTCCTTGATCTTGGCGCAGACTTCCTTCATCTCGTCCCAAGTCTGGGGAACGGTGAGACCGTTGGCATCAAAGAAAGTCTTGTTGTAGTACAGAACTTCGGTGGACTTGGAGAAGGGCATGGAATACATGAGCCCATCGCCAAACTGACGGCCTTCTTCATAGTAACCGGCGATGAAGTCGTCCTTCTGCTCCTCGGTGAGGCCCAGAATCTCGGTGGTGCCATCAGCACGGGTAATCTCAATCTGACTGTCAATGAGGTTGTCCAGAGTGGCAACGGCGCCGGCCAGGTTGTACAGAGCTACGTGATCGGGATAGCAGTAAGCGATGTTGGGCTGGTTGCCAACGGTGATCTCGGTGCTGATCTGGTCACGAACGTCATCATAGCTGCCTACAGAGGAGCACTCGACATGGATGTTGGGATACAGCTCGTTGAAAGCTGCAATGTAGTTGTTCATCATGTCGGTGTACTTGGTGCCCTGGGTGTGGTAGAACTTGATGGTAACCTCACTGCCGTCATAGCCGACTTCGGGAACCTCAAAGTTGCCCACTGCCTTGGGGGCTTCTGCTTCAGCAGACTGACCGTTGTTCTCGGTTACATTCTGCTTGTTGTTGTCTTCCTTGACAGCGTTGTCTGCGTTGTTGCTGCAGGCGGTCATCATAACCGCTGACAAAACCAGCAGAACTGCCAGAATGGTAGACAGAATACGTTTCTTCATTTTTGCTTTCCTTCCTTCTTAGTTTTGCTGCATACTATATAGGCTGTGTTTAGCCTTTAATGCCGCTTCGGCTTACGCCCTTCATAATGTACTTGCGCAGGAACAGATACACCAGGAACAGAGGCAGAGACACCAGAGCTACGGCCGCCATCTGGACGGGGTAGTTTACGTCGCCGGTGGTTTCGGTAAAGGCGTTGCGCAAGCCGTTGGTAATGAGCCTGTGGGCTTCATCGTTGGCCACCAGACGGGGCCAGATGTAGGAGTTCCATGCGCCCATCATCTTCAAAATGGTGATGGAAATCAAAGTGGGCAGGCTC
>CAYUHW010000347.1:0-1733 GCA_964444605.1 uncultured Christensenella sp.
GCTTTAGCCTATGAATGCAAATGCTTTTTACGCTTCGAGCGTGTAGGCCGTCCACACATCGCCCCAGCCGTTTTCCAGCGCTGCAGGGCGCAGCTGCTGCGCAGCCATCCGCGCCTGCTGTTCACTTTCGAAAACGCCGTATACCACCGATCCACTGCCCGTCATCATGCCGCGCACAGCGCCCAGCCGTTCCAGCGCGCGCGCTGCCTCTGCAATGGCAGGCCGGGCGGGGATGCTCACACCTTCCAGCACGTTGTTCATCGCCTGCCCCAGCGCATGCAGTTCGCCGTGCACCAGCGCGTGCTGCGCCCCTTCAGTGTCGGGCCGGATGAGGGCTGAAGGTTCCAGCGCGTCAAATGCACCGAACACCTCTTTGGTGCTCAGTCCGCCGCAGGGCTGCAGCAGCACCAGATGCACCTGCGGCGCTGGGTACAGGGACTCGATCCCTTCGCCGATGCCGCGCACGCGCGCCAGTCCGCCGGTAAGCAGAAAGGGAATGTCCGCGCCCAGCCGCAGCCCGAGCGTCAGCAGCTCCTTCTGCGGCAAACCGAGCTGCCACAGTTCGTTCAGGCCCTTGAGCGCCGTAGCCGCGTCCGCACTGCCGCCGCCCATCCCTGCGCCGGAGGGAATCTGCTTGTGCAGTCTCATGCGCGCACCCTTTTGGACTCCGTAGGTTTCCTGCAGTAGCTTTGCCGCCCGGTATACCAGATTTTGCTGATCGTAGGTGACCGCCGCCGATGTCAGCGCATCCGCAGCTTCAGAGACGCTTCCCGCTGCATCCGAGGCGTTTTCCAATGTCAGCGTGTCAGCTTCTTCCAGCCACAGCGTGTCGTGCAGACTGACGGTCTGCATCAGCATATCCATCAGATGATAGCCGTCCGGACGCGTGCCCAGAATGTCCAGCGTCCAGTTGATTTTGGCGTGCGCCTTGAGACAAAGCATTGCAAGCAACCCTTTCCATGTGGTATAGTACTTTGTGTAGTATATCATTTTTGGATCCATACGTTAAGGGGGTACAACGGGATGACCACGATTTCCGTGCTGATTACCATCCGCTCCAATGCGCATCGCGATGAAGCGGTGGAGGATGAGACCATGACCATGCTGACATCCGGCGTGCTGGAGCTGACGGGCGAGGCAGCGGTGATCCGCTATCAGGAGCAGATCGACGAAAGCATGCCCATGCAGCAGGTAACGGTGACGGTGGCAGACGACTG
The DNA here is from genome assembly GCA_964444605.1 of uncultured Christensenella sp. GTDB lineage: Bacteria > Bacillota > Clostridia > Christensenellales > CAG-138 > RUG472. The sequence goes on from CAYUHW010000347.1 coordinate 1,218, forward strand.
CGTGACCATGGCGCGCGATGGCACATACACCACGCAGATGGTGTTCCGCATGGGCTGCCGCTATGAGGGACAGTATCACACGCCCTATGGCGATATGGATCTGGCGGTATACTGCACCCGGCTGGGGTATGATCTGGGTGAGGATGGCGGTACGCTGGAACTGAGCTATCAGCTCGATCTCAATGGGAAATTTGCGGCGATGCACGATATGGAGCTTCGCCTGATTGCGCAGAACCATGAAGCTGAAAGCTGAGCAGCAAGCGCTGTACGAGGCGCTATCCGCCATGCAGGCGCGCTGCTTTGTGCATATCTGCGATGGGGACGACGCGCTGTGGGTGAGCGATCTGCCAAGGCGATATCAGAGCCCGTTGCAGGATGTGGAAAGCACGCTGGCACAAAAGGGCTTCACCTGTCGGCTGGATGAGAAAAGCAGACTGTGGCATATTGATTTTTCCATGAAACGCTGGCATGAGACGCTTTCCGAATATCCATCCGAGTTCCCGCCTTTTCCGGTAC
>CAYUHW010000348.1:0-1716 GCA_964444605.1 uncultured Christensenella sp.
CTTCTTTTTCTGTCTTCGATATCCAATAAAGCTTCCTCTTCGGAGCGTATATCCTGCTCGATTTCTTTGCGGTTCAAGGCATGGACATTTACGAACTTGGTTTCTCGTTCCCGTAAGTATTTCTCATATTCAAGGAGAAGTCCTTCGAGCATGTTTGCATTCCATTTTTCACCAAGCTGCGCCACTCTTCCATATAACTTGCCGAAGTTACGCACCATGTTGCCAAAATCCAAAAAGAGATAGTTCTTCTGCAGCATAAGCTCGTGGGCCTGCTCTTTTGTTTTTCCACATTCCAAGACATAATCCTTCAGTTTCTTTTCAGCCTCTTCCTTTTCCAATCGAAGGGCTTCTGTCTTCGCAGTAGCTTCCGCTAAACATGTCAACGCATTTTTATATGCTTTGGAAAACAACTTCTTTTTCCAGCCTGCTTTATATCTGTCCAGCTTTGAAGCATACTCTTTAAGCGTCCTTGCCTGTGCGATAAAAAGCTCTTTCGAATCGTTTACGTTATCTTCCGCCACAAGTATTTGTGCTTTTTGAATACTGATATGTGCGTTGACTGCGGCTTCCTCGTTGCCGATATTGCGGATTTTTTGTATGCACGCACGCATTTTTTCTTCTTCCCCATGAAACAGATTGAGCTCTTCTCTATGCTGCTCGTATTGATCAAGCTGAATCAGGGTCTGCTTCAAAGCCTTCATGCGTTTTTGATGCTCATTTTTTTGCAGCGCAATATCTCCCAGCTTCTTGACAATTACGCTGTCTTCGCAAAGGTAAGGATATTGAGAAGCAAATTCTGCAGAAGCGATGCCCAGGCGCAGCACTTTTTTCTTGCTGCTAATGTGAACCTCTTCCAACGCAGACAGAATTCCCCGAAGGGACTGTTCTAAGGCATTGTTGGTTGGAGCCGTTACCAGCACTTTTTTGCCCTCTTGCATATAGGAAAGAATACATCTGGATAGGACAAATTTCGTTTTTCCCGTTCCCGGCGCGCCCCAGACATATGAGAATGGAGTGCTTAACACTCCAACAATTGCTTCTTCCTGATTCTTTGAAGGCTTATTCAGTAGCAGTTTGCTGTCAAAAACGCTGACATGCGGCATGGCATGCGGCAAAGTTATCTTATCTCCAAAACTCCTATACCAGCTCTCCACACGCTGAACAAGGAACTTTAAATCAGAAATGACGGATAGCTCTTCCGGATATGCCTGGTCAAGTATTGGCTGGAACTCCTCATTCACCCAAAGCCTTAGGAGCTTTGTTTTTTTATCGAACTGCAAAAACTTAGCTTCTTTTTCATAATAGATGGTAGCCTTGTATTTTAGCTGAAGCGTATCGACAACAGCGGGGGTTTTTTCCAATCTAAAAAAGTAGGTGCCGCTATCCCCTTTGATGATTTCGGTAATTTTATAAACGATGAGCCCCTTGTCTTTGGAAACAAGATACTTATAATACTTCTCTGCGCTTTCAATGGCACGTTCGCTAAAGGTAACCATTCGCTTCCTCCGCACATTATATCATTTAAAGCATATCATAGAAAGTGAGCTTTCGCAATAAAAAGGATTGTAGCGGCAAGGTCAGGCGCGGGGGGCAAGGGAAGGGCTGCGCCCTTCTCTGCCGTGCCCAAGGCACGGCAGGGTTCGCTTTGCGAACCCTTGCCCCCCGGTGCTTTTTGCCCCCTTGGCTATTCTTTTTTTCTCCAACCCATGTCCAGGC
>CAYUHW010000349.1:0-1716 GCA_964444605.1 uncultured Christensenella sp.
GGCAAATCCTTTAAGGAAATAGAGCAAAATATTACGGTCACTGTGATTTATTAATCACACAGAAAAAGACCACACAGCAGACTCTGTAGCCTGTTGTGTGGTCTTTCTGTTGGCATCGCTCTCTTCCTCCGGCGTAGGCTGACAGGCCGTGCAGATTAAAAGCAGCAGCGCCATACATCCGGCAAAAATACATTGCTTCATTTTTAACCGCTTTCTCTTTTCGGGAGGGCAGATGAAAGCCCCCCTTTTTTGTTTATTGAATTTTATTAATCTACTGTCATTTTCCCAATAATGCGGATAGAGATTGTATATCTTGGCATGTGCGTATTTTGCCTTCATCCCCTTATCCTTGGGTGTGTACGATGTTTCGGATGTGTCGCCTAATGTGATTTCAAGTTTACTACCATATGTTGCTCCATTAGGACCGACGGGACGGGCATGCGCATGGGTATATCCTTCGGTAATTTCTGTCAGATAAACATGAAATTCTGAAAAGGTTCCCGGAAGCAAGATAAGCTTTCCATCCGTTATAAATGTTCTTTTGCAAGTTCCGTCAAAAGTAAACATGTCTGCCGCCCTGGAACTCGCAGAAACACCCAACGAGACGGAAAATATAAAGATCGTTGCCAAAGTCATAAGCAGCGTTTTTTTAAAATTGAATTCATGTCCTCTGCAAATAATATAAGTGTGAAACTTCTTTAAAAAGCGTTGTATAGAGGAGAAAAATGAACTCACTTTTTGCGCTACACAGATTGCAATCTGCACAAATGTGCGGCACAAGAAAAAAGCCCCCAGGGAGGCTTAAAATACCGTCTGCCGAGTTACAGGGTGGACTGGCGCTGAAGGATGTTGGAGGTGGTGACGTAGGTCTGCACCTGGGTGTTGGGGTGCTTGATAATGTCCAGCAGGAACTTGGCCGCCTGCCGCCCCATGTTTCTTACGTCAATGTCCACCACCGTAAGCTGAGGTTCCGTAAAGCGGGAGAAGGGGTAGTCGTCAAAGGCCATGACCCCCATGTCTCGGGGAATGACGAGCCCCCGTTCCTGAATGGCGGCCACACAGCCCATGGCGATGTAGTTGTTGGCGCAGAGAATGGCGTCGGGGAGGGTCTTTTCGTCCAGCAGTTTTCCCGTCATGCGGTAGCCGTCGGCACGGGTGGATTCCCCCAGCCACACAAACTGATCGTCCAGGGGATAGCCCCCCTCCGCCAGCCCCTGCTTTACCCCCTGCAGGCGCAAAGTGGAGCCAAGGTCATAGTATTGCCCGCCGATAAAGGCAATCTTTCGGTATCCTCTGGAGAGGAGAAAGTCGGCGGCCATGGTGCCGGAGTAAACGTTGTTGTTGTCAATCCAGCAGACCTGACTTTCAAAGTTGGGCATGCCCAGCACCAAATGGGGAAAGCGGAGCTTGGTCAGCAGAGCCGACAGGGGATGGGACATGACGGAGATGTGAATGGCCAGAGCGTCTACGCTTTTGCGGGCGATGAGCTCCTCGGCCACCTCGTAGGCGTTCTCCGCCTCCACTCCCCGCAAATACAGGCGGTAGCCCTTTTTGCACAGGGTCTCCTCCAGGCCGGAGATGATTTCAAACATGTGGGGGTTGCCGAAGGCGGTGTTGGGGGATAGATCCGTCAGCACCGCCACGCACTTGGTGGTGCCCTTGGCAAAGTTCTGGGCGCTGGTGCTGGGGTAATAGTTCAGCTCCCGAATGACCGCA
>CAYUHW010000350.1:0-1699 GCA_964444605.1 uncultured Christensenella sp.
AGCTAAGGAAAAATAGTTTCTTATTACAAAAGGCTCCCCTTATTGGGTAAGGGGAGCTGGATTGCGTAGCGTAAGCGAAGCAAGACTGAGGGGATAAGCGAATAACAGGGACGGCATGCCGTCCCTTCCACAACCTGTCCGCAGGATAGATTTCATATAGCGCAGCCATATTTCATCGCTCACAGGCGATTTCACGCCGTCGGCTCAGCCACGCTATTTCCATATATTTCCTGCAGACAAGAGGCGGGGGAGGGGCTATAATGGGAGCGATACCAAAGGGAACAAAAGCCTTTTTGCGGGGCGGACGGGAACGGCGGGAAATGCGTATTGGAGGAGAAACGGGAATATGCGTCAGGTGCAGGAAGAGGACATACAGGGCTTTGAGAAATGGCTCAGGGAGCAGGAAAAAAGCCCGGTTACAGTGGAAAAATACCTGCGGGATGCGGTGCGCTTCTGCCGCTTTGCCGCAGGGCGGCGGCTGGACAAGGGCATCGTGGTAAGCTATAAGGCGTATCTCATTGAGCAGGGGTACGGGGTCAGGAGCGTCAACTCCATGCTGGGCGCGGTCAACTGCTTTTTGCGGTTCATGGGCTGGGAGCAGTACCGCGTGCGCACCATCCGCCTCCAGCGGGAAGTCTACTGCCGTCAGGAGCGCATGCTCACCCGCCAGGAGTATATGCGCCTGTTGGCGGCGGCAGAAAAACGTCCCCGCCTGCACCTGCTTCTGCAGACTCTGGGGGGCACGGGCATCCGCATTTCGGAGTTATCCTATTTTACAGTGGAGCGGGTGCAAACAGGGGAGATCACGGTCACCTGCAAGGGAAAGACACGGCGGATTCTTCTGCCCAAGAAGCTGAAGAAGCGGCTATTGGCGTATGCGGAGAGAAAAAAGATAGACGCAGGGCCGATTTTCCGCACCAGAAGCGGGAAGCCCCTGGACAGGAGCAATATCTGGGCGGAGATGAAGAGCCTTTGCGCACAGGCACGGGTGAACCCCAAAAAGGTCTTTCCCCACAACCTGCGCAAGCTCTTTGCCCGCACCTTTTACAGCCGGGAAAAGGACGTGGCCAAGCTGGCAGACGTGCTGGGACACAGCAGCATGGACACCACCCGCATCTACATCATGACGGCGGGACAGGAGCACCAGCGGCGGCTGGACAGCCTGGGTTTGGTCATATAAAAAAACACCACATACTATGGATTATGTGGTAGTACGCCGGTATTCGTTTTGATTCCAACTTCATCGTCCTGTTGCAACACAGCGTGCATTGAAATCGCTTGCAATTATCTTAGCACAGGTTTTGTCGAATTGCAAGGGGTTTTTTAGAAAAAGTTTGGACTTTTTTTGCCTTTTTTGCTGATTTTCCCACTTTCTCATAAAAAATCAAGTGTGCCGCCCCTTCCCGCCTCCCTAAGGAGGCCTTCTTTTTACCCTAGAAATGCGTAATCGCTTTCGTATCTTTTATAGTACAGAAAAACACGGAGGTGCAGGAACCTTCGGGAAACGGCGGAGGTGCGGCTGCTTGCACTTCCCCTTCTTTTTATAGAGAAACGGGAGAAAACGGGAGGTCTACCACATAATCCATAGTACGTGGTAAAGAGGAAAGCAAGGAACGGGATAAGAAGCAGGCATGAGGATTGGGATTTTAGGCGCAGGGGCCATGGGGATGCTGTTCGGGGGGTACCTGAGCAGGGAGAA
>CAYUHW010000351.1:0-1699 GCA_964444605.1 uncultured Christensenella sp.
TGGCAATCTCTCTGGCCTTTTTGATTTGCTGCGGTGTAGCGTTGTTCTTTTCGCTCCCCCATCCGCTCAGACGCTCCGTTACGATATCGGCTACGATTTCGCTGTCATGTGCATGGGGGTCAATAAATGTATTGGGGCAAAGGAAATATATGTGAATCGACATATGCTTACGGCAGATGAGCAAGCAACGGAGTAGCCGCATCCAAATATAAAACGCCTCAACCCGTTTCGGATTGAGGCTTGTAGATAGTTTATTCCGTTACAGCAGAAGAATTCCCTGGCTTTGGCACTGTTGAATCATTTCCTCCGGCCAGAGGCTTGCCTGCACTTCGCCAATATGCGCCTTGCCCAAAAGCAGCATGCACAGTCGGCTTTGTCCAATGCCGCCGCCCATGCTCAGAGGCAGCTCCTCTTTTAGAACGCTCTGATGGAAGGGGAGGCTTAACCGCTGGGGACAGCCTGCCTGTTGGCATTGGATGCGCATTTGCGACGCATCCACACGAATGCCCATGCTGGAGATTTCCATCGCCATCTCCAGCGTTTCATCCCAGAACAGCAAGTCTCCGTTGAGATTCCAGTCATCGTAGTCAGGCGCTCGGCCGTCATGCGGATTTCCCGAACGCAAAGCACCCCCTATGCCCATAAGAAACGTGGTTGGATGGGTGCGCACGAAGGCGTTTTCCCGCTCTTTCGGCGTCAGGGTCGGGTACAAGTCCTCCAGCTCCTGAGACGAAACAAAGCTAACCTCTCGGCATGGATGCACGGGAATCTGCGGATAGAGGGCTTGCACGGCTTGGGATGTGGCAAAAATGGCCTCTGCGATTTGTTCAACCGTCTCCTGCAGATATTTCACATTCCGATTCTCACGCAAGATAACCTTCTCCCAATCCCACTGATCCACATAAAGGGAATGCAGAGCATCGGGGACTTCATCCCGCCGAATGGCATTCATATCGGTATACAGGCCCGTACCGGGTTTAAAGCCATAGCGCCCCAAAGCCTGCCGCTTCCACTTGGCAAGAGAATGCACCACTTCGGCATGAGGTATCTCCGGAATGCCGGGCATGTCAAAGCTGACCGGCCGCTCCTTGCCGCTCAAATCGTCATTCAGACCTGTAGCCGGATCCACAAACAGGGGCGCAGTGGCTCGAATCAGATGCAGTCTTTGCGACAGCTCCTGCTGGAAGGTTTGTTTAATCAGCCCAATGGCGTTTTGGGTTTCGTAAAGACTCAACAGAGGGCGATAGTCCTTTTTCATAATAATCCCTCCAAAAAATATGCACTCATTATAATCCTGCGGCGCATAAGAGTCAATGCATTTTTATTCAAAAGAGCAGATGCGTCTTTGATGCAGACGTTTCATATGATACAGTGCCAAAGTCATTTATACCTGTAATAAATCAGACATCCATATGCGACAGCAAATCGCAAACAGATTTTATTGACCCAATGAGTTCAATTTGGAATCTTGGGCATGGCAATTTTATTTTAGTCGAGCTCACCGGAGCGCTGTCAACGATTGTAAGCATGGTTCGAAATTTGATTTGTACAAATGCAGTCTTTCACTGATATTAAAACCGATTTTCACGGCTGTTCTCGACTTTCTATGCGTCTATGCCAGGAAATATTCAAAAATATTTAAGAGAAAAATTCTTTGAGGTTTTGAAGCAGAAAGCTAACGAACTGTAGACTATTCACA
>CAYUHW010000352.1:0-1694 GCA_964444605.1 uncultured Christensenella sp.
GGAAGTTATGAATCAGATGAATGTAAGGACATCAGCCACTATGCCCTCATTAAGCTGGCAGATTTCTATGAAGTGAGTGTGGACTATCTGCTGGAACGGACAGAAACCAAAAGACCGTCAAATGCTGATCTTGCAGACCTGCGTTTGAGCGATACCATGATTGAGCTTTTGAAAGAGGGAAAAATTGATACTGCTCTCTTATGTGAGCTTGCCGAACACCCGGATTTTGTGAAGCTGATGGCTGATATTCAAATCTATGTGGAGGGGCTTGCAGCCACCCAGATACAAAATCTGAACGCATGGGTAGATGTGGCAAGGGCTGAGGTCATGGAGAAATTCCAACCGGGAGAACATGATAAAAATATGTATCTTCTCCAAGCGGCTCATATTGACGAGGGTGATTATTTCAGCAGCCGAGTACATAGGGACATTGACACAATCATGGCAGATTTGCGGGAAGCCCATCGTGGCAAACGGGACGGCGCACCTGTCAATTCGTTGGTTGCGGAGTTTAAGAAAGATTTAGACGAGGTTGCAAATTATAAGGGTAGCCGTCTTGAACAGCTTTTGATGATATTCTGCAAGCAGACCAAGCTTCGCTACAATAAGCTGACCGAGGAAGAAAAACAGCAGCTTATTCGTATTATGCAGAAATCGGAATTGGCGAAAACTCATGTTCCCCAGAGGGGAAAAAGAAATTAAACAAAATGGAGACTATTATGAAAAAAAGCAATTTTAATTTATAACCAGTTTTGCAATTTTGAAATTGCACCAGTGTTGGAAATGCTGGCAATGGCACAAAAACCTATCACAGTTTTTGCGAAATCTCTTAATCCCATCCGAAGTGAAGAGGGACTAAAAGTACTCCCGGAAAAAAATATTGACGAATTGGAATTGGAGGAATATGACAGTTTAATTTTGCCTGGAGCTATGGACATTCGAGAAGCAATTGAAGATGAAGCAATTCTGAACTTTATTAGACAATTTTCAGGTATGCCAATAGGGGCTATCTCAATTGCACCTATACTTTTGATGAAGGCGGGGCTGTTAAACGGTAAATATTTCATGGCTGGTGTTAATCCAGAAGATTTGATTGAAGAAGGATATACACAAGATGGCCTTGCTCTTATGATAGGATGGGATGAAAATTTGAAAAATCCCGTTCCGGAAGGATATATACGCTCTGCAAATATTGTGACATCTGTATCATATAATTTTGTGGAATGGGGAATTGCATTTGGTCTTCCCTGTGCACTTGCTGCAGGATTACTGTCGAAAATTTCAACATTCGCTATTCCATCCACATCTATCTGGACGGGCACAGCGAGTTGATGACCATTGACCTTTTCTTTCGTGATGACCATTATGCTGTCGTTAGGATGCGTTGCAGATCCAATAATTGCAATCAGGTCGGCAATCAGGAAAGGAAGATTTTTTCCGTTTCTTCTCGCCAAGAAAGTGATTGTCTTTTGCATCCCCAAACAATACCCGCTTCACGTGCTCTTGATCCATCACCACAGGCAAAGAACTTAGTCCGATTTTTTGAAGAACTTTAGTAGTGCCACAAAGAACAATCGTGTCCCTTTTGGGGAATTTTCCAGACTTGAAGTCCTCAATCTGCTCCGCAAAAGACTTGAAATAGTCGTAGTGACCATTGTTCTTATCCAACGAAAATCGGATGTCGGCGTTTGAAG
>CAYUHW010000353.1:0-1690 GCA_964444605.1 uncultured Christensenella sp.
TCTTTGCCTTCCGCCTTTGGGAACGGGTGCAGTAAGCGGCACCGGAGGCGGCGGGTTCGCTTTAGCGAACTCTTGGCCATAGGGGGGAGCGGCACGCTCCCCCTATGGCCAAGAGAAAGACTTCGCCTTTCCGCCGTCCCCCGCTCTGCCGCATTTTTCCTCTGCAGCCCATGGGGCTTTGGGCAAGTTCCATAAATCCATTATCTTTCTACCGTGGGTTCACATTCTGTTCATATTTATATAGGATACTGTACACAACGAAATTCCCAAGAGGATGAGAGAAGAGAAATGAAGGAACGTATTCGTCGCTTTATGATGGGGCGCTACGGCGTAGATGCCTTTGGACGCTTTTTAAATGGTGCCGGCATGGTGCTGATTCTGCTGAGCCTGGTATTGTCCATGTTCAAAGCCACCTATTTGGTGGGAACCATACTTATGTTTGGAGCCTGGTTCTGCATGATTTGGACCCTGGTGCGCGCTTTTTCCAAAAACCACAGCCGCAGATATGCAGAGAACAACTGGTATTTGCAGAAAAAAGCCCGGGTCACCAACTGGTGGAACGTCCGCAAAAACCGCTTTGCCCAGCGCAAGACCCACTGCTTCTTCCGCTGTCCCCAGTGCTCCGTAACCACCCGTGTGCCAAGGGGCAAAGGCAAGGTGCGCATTACCTGTCCAAGATGCGGAAACGTATTTGTCCGCAAAAGCTGATTTTTCAGGCTCTCCCAAAAACGAGAGAGCTTTTTTGATAAAAAATGGTTGACAAATGCTGCTTATTGTATTAAGATACTAATACAATAAGACGAACGGAGGTCGTACATGAGCTGGACACTGGATGAAAGCCGACCCATTTGGATACAGCTTTGCCAGCAGATAGAGGACAGAGTGCTGACGGGAGAGTATCCCCCGGGCAGCCGGCTGCCCTCGGTGCGGGAGCTTGCAGGGGAGGCAGGGGTGAACCCCAATACCATGCAGAGGGCCTTGGCCGCTTTGGAGGAGAAGGGTCTGCTGGTCACCAACCGAACCGCAGGGCGCACCGTTACCGGGGATCAGGAGAAGGTGGAGGAACTGCGGCGGCAGCACGCCTTGGAGACTACGGAGCAGTATATGCACCGCATGCGGCGCCTTGGCTACGGCAAAGAGGAAACCATACGCTTTATAGAAGAGAGGGAAGAGTAAATATGGAAGAAAGAAAAGTGATCGTATGCCGGGGGCTGAAGAAGTCCTACGGCAGAAAAGCAGCCCTGAAGGGGATCGATTTGGAACTGGGCGCCGGGCGCATCATCGGCTTGCTGGGCCCCAACGGCAGCGGCAAAACCACGCTGATTAAGCTCCTTTGCGGCCTTTTGCACCCCACTGCAGGAGAGGTGCGCATTGGGGGATACAAGCCGGGCCCCGAAACCAAGGCGCTTATCAGCTACCTCCCCGACCGTCCCTATTTTGAAGACTGGATGCGGGTGCGGGATGCGCTGGACATGTTCACGGACTTTTATCGGGACTTTGACCGCAACCGTGCGGCGCAGATGTGCGAGTCCTTGGGGATTACGGAAAAAATGTCCATCAAAGCCATGAGCAAGGGCACCCGGGAAAAGCTCCAGCTGGTGCTGGTTATGAGCCGCAGCGCCATGGTCTATTTGCTGGATGAGCCCATTGCCGGAGTGGATCCGGCGGCACGGGACTACATCCTCCAGAC
>CAYUHW010000354.1:0-1684 GCA_964444605.1 uncultured Christensenella sp.
GAGTGGGTCATGCCGGAGCAGCCCAGGGTCTCAACCAGAGCCTCTTCGATAACGCCGTTCTTAATGTTCAGGGTCAGTTTGCAGGCGCCCTGCTGAGGAGCGCACCAGCCGACACCGTGGGTAAAACCGCTGATATCGCTGATCTGCTTGGCTTTGACCCACTTGCCCTCTTCGGGAATGGGAGCCGGTTCGTGGACTGCGCCCTTTTTCACGCAGACCATGTTTTCCACTTCACGGGAATACTGCATATATATTTTTCCTCCTTGTAAAATAGCTGAATCAAGAATCACCCATTTTCGTTAAAAGTATACCACTCCTGCGGCTGTTGTGCAAGAGTGCATTTTCATACAAGGATGGTTTGATGCAAAACCGCCGTCAAGAATCCCCCTGTGCAAAGAGCGGGTTTTGTGGTATACTGGAGATACTTTATAAAAAGAATTCGGGAGGTCTTATGCTGATTGCCATTTTGATTGTATCCCTCCTTGTGCTGGGGGTGCTGATTGCCCTGCTAATCGGGGAGCTGAAAAAAAGCCGGGAAGTTGAAAAGCTCCGCCGGGATCTGCAGGCAGAGACGGAGGAGCGGTTTCGCCGCATGGAGGATAGTTTGCAGGATAGCCTGCAGGACGCCCTGCGGAACCAGCGGCAGGAACTGACCCAAACCTTTTCCGAGTACGGCCGCTTAATCAGCGAAGGCCAGCAAAAAGGGTTTGAACAGCAGAGCCGGGGGCAGCAGGACTTCCGTCAAGGGTTGGAAGTTCGCATGGCCGCTTTGGAAAAGAGCAGTGCCCAGCAGCTTTTGGATTTGCGCACCACCATGGAGCAGCGGCTGGCCACCTTTGAAACCTCCAGTGCCCAACAGCTTTCCGACATCCGCACCGCTATGGAGCAGCGGCTGTCCACCTTTGAAAAATCCAGCGTTCAGCAGCTTTCCGACATCCGCACCACCATGGAACAGCGGATTGCTGCCATGCAGCAGGACAACAACCGCCGTTTGACTGAGATGCAGCAGGTGGTGGACGAAAAGCTCCAGAAGACCTTGGAGAGCCGCCTGACCCAGAGCTTTGAAGCCGTGCAGAAGCAGTTGGAAGCGGTATATAAGGGGCTGGGTGAAATGCAGGCCGTGGCCGCCGGGGTTACGGATTTGAAGAAGGTGCTCTCCAACGTGAAAACCCGAGGCATTCTGGGAGAAATTCAGTTGGGCGCCATTTTGGAGGAGATTCTCTCTCCCGAGCAATACGACCGAAACGTGGCCACCAAAAAGGGCAGCCGGGACGTGGTGGAGTACGCCATCAAGCTCCCCGGCAGCGGAGACGCCCCCGTGTACCTCCCCGTGGACGCCAAGTTCCCCGGAGACACCTACGCCGCTTTAGCGGATGCCTATGACAGCGGCAACGCCGATGCCGTCAACGCCGCCGCCAACGCCCTGACCGCCCGTCTCAAACAAGAGGCCAAGGACATTGCTTCCAAGTATATCGATCCCCCTTACACCACGGACTTTGCCATTCTGTTTTTGCCCTTTGAGGGGCTTTATGCCGAGGCGGTGAACCGGGGCATGGTGGAGGAACTTCAGCGGAAATACAAGGTGAATCTGGCAGGCCCCAGCACCATGGCGGCTTTGCTGAACAGCCTGCAAATGGGCTTTAAGACCCTGGCCATTCAAAAGCGCTCCAGCGAGGTGTGGAAC
>CAYUHW010000355.1:0-1679 GCA_964444605.1 uncultured Christensenella sp.
GCCCAGTACCAGGCGTCATAGGTGCCGTTGTCGCAGTTGAGCATATCATAGCCCGCATCCTGCAGGTACTTGGCGGCTCTTTCGCTTTCCTCCATGTCGCGGCCGATCTCGGTATACTCCTCGCCGGGAAGAGCGCCCTTGCCGAAGCCCTTGGTCTTGGAGAGGACGGAGTAGCGCAGGGATACGGGGAAGTCCTGTCCGCAGGCGGCCTTGATGGCCTTGACAATCTCCACGGGGAAGCGGTAGCGGTTTTCAAAGCTGCCGCCGTATTCGTCCGTGCGCTGGTTGGTATATTTCATGGTGAACTGATCCAGCAGATACCCTTCGTGTACGGCGTGCACCTCAATGCCGTCTACCCCTGCGTCCATGCACAGCTTGGCGGTCTTGGCAAAGCCGTCCACAATGTCCTGAATCTCCTTCTTGGTCATGGGACGGGAGATGCAGGTATCCTCCCAGCGGTTGGGGGTGGCGCTGGCGCTGGCGGTCAGATAGTCCACGTCCAAAACAGGCTTAATCACCGTGGCCAGAGCCTTGTTGTGCAGGGCCTTGACCATGATGTCGTTGATGGCCAGAGAGCGGCCGAAGCCGGCGGTAAGCTGAACAAAGAGCTTGGCGCCGGTCTTATGGAACTCGTCCATAAAGGCCTTGAGCTCTTTGAACTTGCCCTGTCCCTGATAGAGCCATCTGCCCAGAAGAATGTCCCGAATGGGGGCAATGCCGGGGAGAATGAGGCCGACGTTGTTCTGAGCCCGCTCCAAAATAAACTTGGCGGCCTCTTTGTCAAAGTGGTTGGGCTCCATCCATCCGAAGAGGGAGGTGCCGCCCATGGAGGTCATGACGATGCGGTTTTTGATTTCCACATTGCCGATTTTCCACGGGGTAAACAGAGCGTCGTATTTGGGATCCATCTGTGCCATAAAGTGTGTCCTTTCTGCGTGGATTATGTATGATGCACACATATAAATTGTACCACGGCATATGAGCAAATGCAATGAAAAACCCACTCCCTGCCCTTGTTTTGCGTGAAAAAATACTATATACTGTGGGAAGCGAAAAAATGCGGAACGCAAAAAGGAGACACAGGATGGAAGTATTGGATCAGCAGGGACTGACACAGGAACAGGTCATTGAACAGACGAAGAAAAAGAATTACCCCAAGCCCGCTTTAACCGTGGACATGCTGGTGTTTTTGGAGGGAAAGCTCCTTCTCATCCGTCGGGGACGGCACCCCTACGCAGGCATGTGGGCGGCCCCCGGAGGCTTTGTAGACCCCAATGAGCGGGTGGAAGAGGCCGCAGAGAGAGAGCTTATGGAGGAGACGGGGCTCACGGGCATTGCCCCCCAACTGCTGGGGGTATACAGTAAGCCCGGCCGTGACCCCAGAGGCTGGAATGTGTCCTGCGCCTTTACCTGTCAGGCTCCTGCAGGAAGCAGCCCCAAAGCCGGGGACGACGCCGCCCGGGCGGGCTGGTTCTCCGTGGAAAAAAGCCCCAGCGGCTACACTTTGAAGGGGGAAGACACGGTGCTGAAGATTGAAGTTGACGGGGAAGGTAAGTACCTTTCGGACGAAGGCTTTGCCTTTGACCACGGGGAAATCGTGCTGGACGCCCTGCGCTACTGGGGCATATAAGCATCTTGCGCCGACAGTGAAATCTGCCTTTCAGGCAGGTTGCGGAAGG
>CAYUHW010000356.1:0-1666 GCA_964444605.1 uncultured Christensenella sp.
GGCTTGCGGTGTACTCCGCTTTTAGCGAAGTAAGCAGCTTGAACATCATTTCGGCTCCCTTGTGTAAAGGGAGCCGGATTGTAAGCGGAGCGAACAAGACGGAGGGATTGACTCAATGCCGGTATCGCTAAGTTTTCCGCCAAAAGGAAAACGGCACGGGATTCCGTGCCGTTGTGCCGACGAAAGGTTCTTATCTGCTGCGCTTTCTGTAGCAGGCGTCGCAGTAGATGGGCTTGTCGTTGCGGGGTCTGAAGGGAACCTTGGTGGGTGCGCCGCATTCTGCACACACGGCATCAAACATTTCCCGCTCTCCGCTGCCGGTCTGGCTCTTGCGGCTGTTGCGGTTCATGCGGCAATCCTTGCAACGGACGGGCTCGTTTTTGAAACCCTTCTCTGCATAGAAGGCCTGCTCACCGGCGGTAAAGGTAAATTCACGGCCACAGTCTCTGCAAACCAGCGTCTTGTCTTCGAACATTGTATTCTTCCCCTTTGATACTGAAGTTATCCAAACAGGCTGACCTGGTCTTTGCCCCCACACCCGCCAACTGGAAGGTTCGCTCCTAAGCTCTCCGGCTCCCCACTACTGCTTCTCTCGGCTATATGCCGGTTGGACTTACCTCTAAGCCGCACCATGCTCACGGGCATTTTGCCCGCTTATGTGGATCGTTTCGCCTGCGACTGGCCTCGACTTGCAACCACAGACCCTGTTGGACAATTTCATATTATATGCCTAAATTTAGCCGATTGCAAACATTTTTTTCACCGAATCAAAAGGTTTTTTGCCTGAAGGCTCCTTTGCTTATTTCACTGCGGTTTCATACTCCGCTCTGGGGCCGCCCACATACTTGGGACGGGAGTAGGCCAGCACCAGATTCCCCTCTCCGATTTTGCGCAAAGAGGCGTGTACGGGCACGGCCACGGGGCGAAGATGCATGCCGATGAGGGTGTCCCCGATGTCCATGCCCAAAGTCGCCCTGTTTAAAAGCCCCTCCACCATGACGGGGTGGGCAAGGCGGCGGTAATACTCCGTAATGCAGGCGCCTCCTGCGTGGGCGTGGGGCTTGACCCACACCGATTCAAAGCCCAGGCGGGCGGCCTCCTCCGCCTCCATGCAAAGACAGCGGTTGATATGCTCGCACCCCTGCACGGCCAGAACCAGCCCCGCCTTTTGCACCTTGGGCAGAATACCGTTTAAAATGGCCTTGGCCGCCTCCTCGCTGGAGCCTGAGCCGATGCGCTTGCCTACGGCCTCGCTGGTGGAACAGCCCAGCACCATCAGCGCCCCGGGGGCAGGGCGGGCGGCGGCCAGCAGAATGTCCATAGCCTCAGCGGCCTGGGCGGTAATACGTTCAAAACCCATGGAAGTTGTCCTCATTCCTGTAAATTTCTTTTCCATTATACCATGGCTGTGGTATACTGCCAATATGGATATCGGAACCCCTCTTCTTCAATGGTATGACGCAAACCGCCGGGATCTGCCCTGGCGGCACACCCGTGACCCCTACCGCATCTGGGTATCGGAGATTATGCTCCAGCAAACCCGGGCGGCGGCGGTGATCCCCTATTATCAGCGATTTTTTCAGGCTCTGCCTACGGTGGAGTCTCTGGCCGTCTGCCCCGAGGAACAGCTTCTCAAACTGTGGGAGGGGCTGGGCTACTATTCCCG
>CAYUHW010000357.1:0-1660 GCA_964444605.1 uncultured Christensenella sp.
AAAATTGAAAAACACTCAATAGCCAATGGCATAGGTGTCAGGGTAGTTCTTTGGGAGGGGGCTCTCGCCGATCCACAGGTCGTTGGCATCTTTGTAAGCATCGCCGATTACGCTGTCGTTGGCGCAAACATAGGCATCAAAGTAGTCGGTGTAAGCGGCCAGGGTGTCGGCACCGCCGCCCCACAGAACGTCGCCCTGAGGATTCTCGGCTTCAGCCACCAGACGCTGGCAGAGCTCGCCGGTACCGGCGGCAATGACTTCTACCTCAATGTTGGGATAGGCCAGGCGGAACATTTCCACACCGGCATTCAAAGGATCGGCATCGTGGGGAGAATACACTACCAGCTTGCCGGAAGGGCCATCAGCGGTGTTGGCGGAGTTTGCGTCCTGAGAAGAGCAGGCAACCATGCTCAGCACGGCAACCAGAGACAGAACGATACACAGAAATTTCTTCATACTTTCCTCCTTTTAGTAACTCCTTGCGGAATTCTGCATATATTATACCAAATTGTGACCAAATTGCAATACTAAAACGGGGCTGTAGCCTCACTTTTTGTTTGGGTACATGTCTTTTTTTGTCGTTTTGGCCCCGCCTATTGCACTTTTGTCCGGGTTTGGATATACTGTCAGTATATGAAGAGTGACAAAATTGCTGTATTGTATATGGGATTGGTTCTGACGGCTCTGCTGGCAGGTTGTAAAACTGCGCCCGCTGAGCCTGTAAAGGTTACCGTCAGCGCCGTCCCCGTCTACACGGCCGCACCCACCTTTACCCCTGTACCCCTTCCCACGGCGGTGCCCACGGCCACCCCCCGCCCCGACTTTTTAGCTTATGGGGAAGAGAGCGGCTTTGCCCTGGAGGTGCAGGAGCGCCTGTATGCTCTCGGGTATCTGCAGGAGGAGGAAGTGACGGGGGTCTGCGGGGAAGAAACCCAAACAGCCTTTAGAAAATTCCTCTGGCAGAGAGACCCCAAGGCCCGGGAGACCTCCCGGACGGGCTTTGAAAAGGCTTCCTTAGACGCTCTCTTTGCCGACGATGCCCCCGCTTACGATGAGTTTGTCCATCTGGCGCCTACCACCCGCATGGAGTTTGCGGAGCTGGTGGGGGACAACGGGGACTGGGCGCTGCCCCTTGGATACCCGGAGGCGGGCACCTATTATATCGTTGTGGACATTGCCCATCAGGTGACCATGGTCTATACCCGGGACGAGGCAGGGGACTACACCGTGCCTGTGCGCTACATGCTCTGCTCCACGGGGCTGGG
The DNA here is from genome assembly GCA_964444605.1 of uncultured Christensenella sp. Classification (GTDB taxonomy): domain Bacteria; phylum Bacillota; class Clostridia; order Christensenellales; family CAG-138; genus RUG472. Next base: position 1,266 of record CAYUHW010000357.1, read on the forward strand.
GAACAGAACCCCCACAGGCACCTTCTCCATGGGCGCCTACCGATTGCGCTTCAGCCGCTTTGATCGGGACGGCCGCTACGGCCAGTATTGGACCCAGATCCGCCGGGCCATTTATTTCCACACCATTCTCTATACCCAGCGCACCGCCGCCACCTATCAGGCCTCCACCTTTCTGGAGCTGGGGGAAAAGGCCTCCCACGGCTGTATCCGCCTGACCGTCCCCGATGCCCGCTGGATGTGGTACCACATTGCCCCCGGCACGGAGTGCCTGATTCGCAAGGGGGATAAAAACGATGAGGAGACCGCCGCCATACGGGAGAAGCTGGTTTTAGCCCAGCCCCCTGAGACGCAGCTTGCCCTGATTCCCGGGCAAATCCCCTCCACCGACAACTATG
>CAYUHW010000358.1:0-1654 GCA_964444605.1 uncultured Christensenella sp.
GGACTTAGGCGCCCTGGCTAAGGGGTACATGGCTGACAAACTGAAAGCCTTTCTCATGGACAGAGGGGTCACCTCCGCCATTTTGGATTTGGGGCACAATATTTTGCTCATCGGAGGCAAACCTTCCACAGGCCGTTTTACCGTAGGGGTGAAGAACCCGCTGGAAACGGCGGGAACCGATTTGACGGCGGTGGTGGAGACGGCGGACAAAAGCGTGGTCACCAGCGGCACCTATGAGCGGTATTTTGAGCGGGACGGAGTGCGCTATCATCACATTCTCGATCCCTACACGGGAGTTCCCGCCGACACAGGGGTGCTTAGCGTAACCATTCTTTCCGATACTTCCTTGGCGGGAGATGCTCTGTCTACCACCTGTCTGCTTTTGGGGCAGGAAAAGGGACTTGCTTTGATTGAATCTCTTGAGGGGGTGGAAGCCATGTTTATCATGGAGGACGGAACACGGCTTTTCTCCTCGGGGTTTGAAACATTTTTGAAGGAATAGGGGCAAATATGGAAAAAATTTATACCAACGGACACATTTTTTCGGAGCAGGGTTTCTTCCTTGGGGGCTTTGGAATTGAGAACGGCCGCTTTACCCGCATCTTTGTCGGGCATGAGGCGGGAGAGGATTTGCAGGGCGCCTATGTGCTGCCGGGACTGGTGGACATCCACATCCACGGTGCCATGGGGGCGGACTTTTCCGACGGCGACGCCGAGGGGTTGGTGCGCATGGGACGGTATCTGGCGGGGGAAGGAGTCACCTCCTTCGTGCCCACCTCCATGACCTTGCCCTATGAGGTGCTGGAGCAGGCCTGCGCTACAGCAAAGGAAGTAAAAAAGGAGCAGCCTGCTTTGTGCGCAAACATCGCCGGGGTGCGGCTGGAAGGGCCTTTTTTCAGCGAAAAGAAGCGGGGCGCTCAGAATCCTGCATACCTGAAGAATCCGGATTTTGCCGCCTTTCAAAGGCTGAAGGAGGCCTCCGGCGGGCTGGTGCGTATCGTCGATGCGGCGGCGGAACTGTCCGGAGCAGTGGACTTTGCCCAAAAAGCGTCTCAAGAGGCGGTGGTGTCCTTGGGACATACGGACTGCACTTATGAACAGGCCTGTGCCTTTATGGAAGCGGGAGCCGGTCATTTAACCCATCTGTTCAACGCCATGCCCGGCATCCACCATAGAACCCCCGGCCCCATTGCCGCCGGGAGTCAGCGGGATGGGGTTACGGCAGAAATCATCGGCGACGGCCGACATGTCCACCCCGCTGTCATTGGTCTTGCCTACAAACTCTTTCCCCATCGCCTGTGCCTGATTTCCGACGGCCTGCGGTGCATGGGCATGCCCGAGGGAGCATATACCTTGGGGGGACAAAAGATTTTCCTGAAGGACGGTCTTGCAAGGCTGGAGGACGGCACCATTGCCGGCTCCGCCGCCTCCCTTTATACCTGCTTGCAGCGTGTAATTTCCTTCGGCATTGACCCTATACAGGCCATTGCCTCCGCTACCGTGCTGCCCGCCCGTGTGCTGGGCATGGAAAAGGAGATTGGCAGCATCCGCCCCGGCGCTCGTGCCGACTTCCTACTCTGCGGCGAAGATTTCCGTAAGCATAGGGTCTTTCTTGCGGGCGAAGCCCTTTGATTAAAAAACAGCCTCCTTGCTT
>CAYUHW010000359.1:0-1648 GCA_964444605.1 uncultured Christensenella sp.
GGATCCACCACCTTTTCCGCCGGGCTCCCCCCCCCCCCCCCCCTCCACAAAAGAGAAGGGCGCAGCCCTTCGCCGCCCCCGCCCGCACCCGGCTTTCCCACCTTTTTCCAAGGAAAAAGTGCAAGTTCACCTTTGTTTCACAATGTACACTTTATGATGCCTTGACTTTAAGGCAGGATAGGGGTATAGTTTGAGACAGTGATTAGCACTCCTGCAAAATGAGTGCTAAAGAAACGAAAGCCAGGGAAGGAGGCCGGACAGTATGGATCTGAACCCCAGAAAACTGCGGATTCTCAAGACCATCATCGATGAGTACATTCTCTCCGCTTCCCCCGTAGGCAGTAAGTTTATCGCCGAGAACGTGGCCTTCCGCATTTCCCCCGCCACCATCCGCAACGAAATGGCGGACTTGGAGGAGCTGGGATATCTGGAACAGCCCCACACCTCCGCCGGACGGATTCCCTCGGACAAAGCCTATCGGCTGTATGTGGACAACATGATGCAGCGCAGTCAGCTTTCTCCGCAGGAGCTTCGGCTCATGCAGGACTTCGCTGCCGGGCGTATGCGGGGCATGGACGCCATCATGCACGAGACCGCCAGCGTACTCAGCCGCATCACCCACTACACCGCCATGGTGCTCATGCCCGAAAGCGCCACCAACCGCCTGCGGCATCTGCAGTTGGTACCCCTTTCCGAAGGGTATGCCCTGGTGGTGGTGGTAACGGACGCAGGGGTGGCCCGGGACAGCGTCATTCCCATTCCCACGGATATGGGCAGCGATGAGCTGTACAAGATCTCTCAGCTGATCACCCGCACCTATTACAACTGTCCCATGTCCCTCATTGCCGGGCGCATGGAGCAGGAGCTGGGGCCTATGCTCCGCAGCCGAAGCGACTTTATCGGAGAGCTTCTGCATACCATGGAGGGGAGCTTGGCGGCCAACGCCCATCGGCTGGCGCTTTCGGGAGCCACCAAGATGCTGGAGTATCCGGAGTACAGCGATATCAAGCGGGTACGGGAGCTCATCAGCGCCGTAGAAAAGAAGGAAGAACTCTACCGCATGGTGAAGAACGCCGGTGTCATGGAGGTTTCCGTCCGCATCGGCAGCGAGCTGGGGGAGGATATTTTCAAGGACTGCTCTCTGGTCACGGCCACCTATTCCATTGGGGACGTGCCCGTAGGCGCCATGGGGGTCATCGGCCCCACCAGAATGCAGTATGGAAAAGTGGTGTCCGTACTGGAGTATATGCGCATGAGTTTGGGAACCATATTGACAAACCTGTTGGAGGAGGAATAAAGCTCCATGAGTGAAGAAATCAAAAACCCCACCGTAGAGACCCCCGAGACGGAAGTCCGGGCAGAGGAAGTCCCTCAGGAAGAGGGCAAGGAGAAGAAGAAGCTGTCCGAGCGGAAGCTGAGAGCCGAGCTGGACAAGGCCGAAAAGCGGGCCCGGGACGCCGAGAACAAGCTGAAGAACAAGCAGCAGGAACTGGACGACACCGTGCGGCTGCTGCAGCGGAATCAGGCGGACTTTGAGAACTACCGCCGCCGGAACAACAGCGCCAAGGCCGAAAGCTATGAAAACGGCCGCCGGGACGCCATTTTGGAGCTGCTGCCCACCTTGGACGATTTCGAGAGAATCATGGAC
>CAYUHW010000360.1:0-1640 GCA_964444605.1 uncultured Christensenella sp.
GGCATATAAGAAGCTGGGCAGGAGGTTTTTTATCGACTCTCTGGTCTGCGTTTCCGCCCAGACCGTGTTCTTTACCCTCATTCCCATTCCCCAGACTCCCATTTTGACGGATAAGCTGGCGGCCAGCATTGTGGGCGGCGTCGTTGCCGGGTACGGCTGCGGCATGACCCTGCAGAATGGCGGCTGCGGCGGCGGACAGGACATTTTGGGGCTGTACTTTATGCAGAAGGACAGAAACTTCAGCGTAGGCAAGATATCCATGATGATCAACGTGGCGGTTTTCGGCGCCTGCGCCTTGATGTACGATTTGTCCACGGTCATTTATTCCCTGATCTATGTGGCCGTTTATAACTTTGTTACCGATTATACCCATGCCCAGAATCGGAATGTGGCAGCCATCATCATCTCCGGAAAAGAAGGGGCACTGCCTGAGATTCTCAAGAAGATTGACCGCACGGCTACCTTCTGGGAGGGAACCGGTTCCTTTGCGGGAAAGAAGCATCAGATTCTCTACATGGTCATGTCCCGCTTCGAGGCCATGCAGCTTCGTGAAGTTTTAAAGGAAAAGGATCCCGGCGCCTTTGTCACCTTCCTCAACGTGGATGGTATTCTGGGCAACTTCAATAAGCACCTGTAAGCACATCGCAAATAAATATGCATATCATCCGCCTGTTGGCTTCCCCGCCTAAACAGGCGTTTTTTATATAAAAGAGTAGAAAAACGGCCTTCTTTGACACGGAAAATAATATAAAATCCACTTTTCCTTACGCAGAAGAAATACTCATGGATAGACTGAGAAAACAGAACTTTACAAATGGAGCGGGGGTCTCTATAATCAAATTGTAGTATGAAAAATTCCCATTTTCATCGATGTTTTCGATGAAAAATCAAGGAACGAAAGAGAAACGGGAAAGGAGTCGGCCGTGGCCTTTACACCCAAGCTGCAGCAGTACGAGTACTGCATCAAGACCATTGATTCCCACACCATGGGGGAGCCAACCCGCATTATTTACGATGGATTCCCTACGCTGGAGGGAAGCACCATGATGGAAAAGAAGCGGGATTTGATAAAGCGCTGGGATTATCTTCGCCGTGCCCTCATGCTGGAGCCCAGGGGTCATAGGGACATGTTCGGCGCTCTGTTGACGGAGCCTGTGAACCAGCAGGCCGACTTGGGCGTCATCTTCATGGAAAGCGGCGGGTATCTCAACATGTGCGGCCACGGCAGTATGGGCGTGTGCGCTATGGCGGTGGAAACGGGGCTGGTGCCCGTACAGGAGCCCTATACGGATATTACCTTGGAGACCCCTTCCGGCCTTGTTTCCGGAAGAGTGCTGGTGCAAAACGGGCGAGCCGTGGAGGTTTCCATTCTCAATGTTCCTGCTTTCCTATATAAAGAAAACGTGTCTATACATTTGAAGAGCGGCGAAAGCATTTGCCTCGACATTGCTTTCGGCGGCTCCTTCTTTGCTTTGGTGGATGCAGACGCCTTGAAAATGTCCATCGATCCTCAGGGAGTGGAGACGCTTACCACCCTGGGCATGGAGATTCTGGCGGCGCTGAGGGAGCAGGTCAAAGTCAAGCACCCCACTTTGGATATCGATACGGTGGATTTGGTTGAATTTTACAGCCATCGGGCT
>CAYUHW010000361.1:0-1636 GCA_964444605.1 uncultured Christensenella sp.
ATCCCATTATCGGCGCCATGATGGACAAGACCAACGGCAAGTTCGGCAAGTTCCGCCCCTTTATGGTGCTGGGCAATCTGGTAATGGCGGTCTCCGTGATTCTGCTGTACTGCGTGACCCCCCTGATTCCCGAAGGGATGATGTGGGCCCGGTACACGGCCTTTATCATCCTCTATGCCGTGTGGGTCATCGGCTACACCTTCCAGACCTCCGTCACCCGCTCCGCCCAGCCGGTGCTTACCAACGACCCTAAACAGCGGCCCCTGTTCACCATATTCAACACCATCGGCTCCCTGGCCGGCATGGGCGTCATGCAGTTTATCGGGCCCATTCTGGCGGGAGACCGCTTTGCCGGGGACTATAACGCCAACTGGTTCGCCATTATGACTCCCGTGGGCATTGCGGTGTCCATGCTTTTGACGGTGCTGGCGGTCATCGGCATTTGGGAAAAGGACAACGAGAAATACTTCGGCATCGGCGGCGGCAAGCAGGAGAACGTGAAAATCTCCGAGTACATCGAAATTATCAAGGCCAACAAGCCCCTCCAGCGGCTTATGGTGGCGGGAGGCGGCTGCAAGCTGGCTTTGTCCATTGCCACCAACCTGACGGTGCTGATTATGCTCTACTCCTGTATGATGGGGAATTACGACACCCTGTACCTGCCCATGATGGTCATGGGGTATGTGTTCTCGGCCCCCTTCTTCCTGCTCACCGTGCGCACCTCCCAGAAGAAGGGGCAGAAGGCCTCTTTGATGAAGTATGTGAAGCTGGCGCTCTTGTGCTATGTGGGGGTCTTTGCGCTGCTGGTGCTGTGGAAGCAGGGGAATCCCGCATGGAATTTGAGCCTGTATAACGAGCAGGGACTGAGCATCAACCTGTATACCGTCCTCTTTGTCCTCTTCTTCGGCGTGGGCTACGGCGCCTATTACTCCACGGCGGATATGCCCATTCCCATGGTGGCCGACTGTGCCGACTATGAGACCTACAGAAGCGGAAAGTTTATCCCCGGGGTCATGGGCACTTTGTTCAGCCTGGTAGACAAGCTGGTGTCCTCCCTGTCCGCTACCGTGGTGTCCATTGCCCTGCTGTTTATCGGCGTTAGGGATCTGCCCACCAAGGAGACGGCCTTTGTGCCCGGGATGAACTGGGTGGTCATTGCCCTGTTCTGCTTGGTGCCCATGTGCGCCTGGCTTTTGACTTTGCGGGCCATGAAGGGCTATGAACTGGACGGGGACAGAGTCAAGACCATTCAGGCGGTGAACGCCGCCAGAAAGCAGGCCGTGCAAAATGGCATGTCCATGGAGGAGGCCATGCGCACCATTACGGATAAAACCGTAGCAGATAGCCTTGGACAGTGAAATCCGCATTTTGTGCGGGTGAAATATGGCTTTGTAAAAGAATGGGACGCTTTGCGTCCCTTTTTCGTATAAAGGAAGCTGCTTTCATGGTTAAAAGCAAATGCAAACGCAGGCCCCCTCTATACCCCTTGGCTCCCTTTTAAGGAGAGTTGTCGGCGGAGCAGACTGAGAGGGCTTATAAACCAGCTTTCCCTCTCATCCCCTCCGTCTCTTCGCTGAAGCTCCGAGCCACCTCCCCTTGTTCACCAAGGGGAGGCTTTCGCAATAAGGAGCCTCCG
>CAYUHW010000362.1:0-1625 GCA_964444605.1 uncultured Christensenella sp.
GGGGGGAGTAGAAGTTCACCCCGATGACTCCGCCCTGAAGGGCAATCTCCCGAATCAGGTGGTCGGGTAGGGAGCGGGGGCTGGGCAGCACGGCACGGGCGTTGGAGTGGGAGGCGAAGATGGGAGCATCGGACAGGGACAGAGCGTCCAGAATCCCCGCATCGGACAGGTGGCTTACATCCATGGCCACCCCTACACGGTTCATCTCCCGCAGCATTTCCTTTCCCAAGGCCGTAAGCCCTTTTTGGCGTCTGGCCATGGCGGCGCCCCCCAGCTCATTGTTTTCGTTCCAGGTAAAGGTCATGGCGCCCACCCCCAGCCGCTTGAAAATCCGCAGCATGGACAGGCTCCCCTCGCAGGGCTCCCCGCCCTCCATGGTCAAAAGCGCGGCGATTTTCCCCGAGGCGGGGTCAAAGTCCCTGGTAAAGGGCACCAGTTTGGGATTCTCCTCCAGCATCCTATAGAAGCAGTCGATCATGGTCAGGCACTGCTGGGTAGGGGAGGTTTTCAGCTTATCGTCATACCAGCAGGCAAAAAGCTGCAGCGCCACGCCCCCTGCCTCCATGGCGGGCAGGTGCATGCACTGGTTGCGGGTGCAGCTTTGCAGATGGTAGCCGTATTCCATGGCACCGTATAAAAAATCGCAGTGTGCATCGGCAATATAGTACACGAAAAGCCTCCTTGTAAAAAGGAAGCCGCCCCACTGGGCAACGGCTCCCTGCGTTTGGTTCTTGCTTACTTGGCCACGTCCACCGTACGGGTTTCCCGAATGACGTTGACCTTAATCTGGCCGGGGTATTCCATCTCGTTCTCAATGCGCTTGGCCACGTCCCGAGCCAGCATGACGGTATCGGCATCGCTGATTTTCTCGGGCTTGACGATAATGCGCACCTCACGGCCGGCCTGAATGGCATAGGAATTGTCTACGCCGTCAAAGGAGTTGGCAATCTCCTCCAGCTTCTCAAGGCGCTTGATGTAGTTCTCCAAAGTCTCACGGCGGGCACCGGGACGGGCGGCAGAGATAGCATCGGCGGCCTGCACCAGCACGGCTTCAATGGTCTGGGGCTCCACATCGTTGTGGTGGGCCTGAATGGCATGGATAATCTGGTTGTTCTCCCGATACTTCTTGGCCAGATCTGCGCCAATCTGAGCATGGGAGCCTTCCACCTCGTGGTCAATGGATTTGCCCAAGTCATGGAGCAGACCTGCTCTCTTGGCTAAGGTCACGTTGGCACCCACTTCGGCGGCCATGATGCCGGCCAAATGGGCTACCTCAATGCTGTGCTGCAGCACGTTCTGGCCGTAGCTGGTACGGTAGCGCATGCGGCCCAAGTAGCGGATAATCTCGTGATGAAGGCCATGGACACCCACTTCCAGCACGGCGGCTTCGCCGGCTTCCCGAATCTGGCCGTCCACTTCCTTCTTGGCCTTCTCCACCATTTCCTCAATGCGGGCGGGATGAATGCGGCCGTCCATAATGAGCTTCTCCAAAGCAATGCGGGCAATCTCCCGGCGGACAGGGTCAAAGGCGGAGAGAATCACGGCCTCGGGGGTATCGTCGATAATCAAATCCACCCCGGTGGCGGTCTCCAGAGCCCGAATGTTCCGACCCTCACGGCCAATGA
>CAYUHW010000363.1:0-1624 GCA_964444605.1 uncultured Christensenella sp.
AAAGGGAGGCGGGGCGGCGGAAGGGCGAAGCCCTTCTCTTTGGCACCGGGGGGAAGCTGTGCGCCCCCGGTGACAAAGGGTTCGCAAAGCGAACCCGCCGCCCCCCAAGCGAAAAAAGCGAACCGGCTTGCTGCGGTTCGCTGTGGAAAAAGGACAAGGTGACAGGTGTGGGTAAGAGAGGTTGTGAAGCCGACTGCAGACATGAAAAAAGCCCGGAGGACCGGGCTTTTCTTGCGGATATCAATAGGGATCGTCGTCAGGGAGCAGAAGCACTACCCCTTCCCACCCACGCAGGGTGTCCTCAATGGAGGGCTCTTCCTTGACAAAGGAGATGTCCTGAGAGTCAACGGTAATGCGGATGCCCAGCCGTCCTGCTAAGCCGCTGCGGGCTGGGAGAATCTCAATGCGGTGGTTGGACATGGCGTCTATGAGGCCTTGCACCGGGGCAGATTCCAGCATCTCCAGATAGAAGGAGCGCTCCCGCTTGCGGCGGCGCTTGGTCTCCTCCTTCCGCCCCAAAAATACCATGGCCACAATGACCAGCAGGGCGGCTACAATGGATATGGAGTAATAGCCCGTGCCCACCATAAGCCCGATGGCGGCGGTGGTCCAAAGCCCGGCGGCGGTGGTCAGTCCCACCACATGGCTGCCGTTTCGCATGAGAATGGTGCCCACCCCCAAAAAGCCGATGCCGGAAATGACCTGAGCCCCTGCCCGCAGGGGATCGTTGGAAAAGCCCAGCTCGTAGGACACATACAGCCCGGCGATAACCGTAATGGTGGAGCCCAGGCACACCATAATGTGGGTGCGCAGACCTGCGGCTCGGCCGTGGCGCTCCCGCTCTCCGCCGATGGCGCCGCCCAGCAGGGCCGAAAGCAGAAGCCTGAATATACAGGAAAGGGTGTTGAACCCGGACAAATCAAAGGGTAAACCGACTGACAAGGACGATGCTCCTCTCTCCCCCTTGGGGATGCATGAAATCCTTTCCATTATATCCGAATCCCCCACCCATGGCAATGGATTTTTATGACTGAGAGATAAAGAATGGGAACCCCATGAGGGGTCCCCACCTATGAATCTAAATTGGAAATGCGGTGTTTCAATCGCAAATATGTGTGGACATTTCAAACCAAGTTACCAGATTACCACACTTTGGACACTTATGTTCGGCAATCTTCTCGCAAATCCACTGTGGAACCCCTACCTCTCTCATGCGAAAGGAATCGGGAATCACATTGGCATGGTTACAGATCCCGTTGATTATGGGCTTTGTACTGAACTCATGAAGTTTGTCACAAGGAAATTCCGCGCACTCAAAGCAGCGAATGACATTGTGGCTGGTTGCACAATCCAGAAATCCATGGTCGGCGCAATTTCTGCATCCCTCGCGCACAAAGTCAGAAAGGCAACCATGACATTCATCAGGGAATGCTGGACAAGCACCACAAAACAGGCCACATATGGAAGCGCATCTTTCGTCAGGGGTTTTCTTCATACAAGTACCTTCAATTCAAATTCAGACTTTCTATCTAATTATAACAGCCTGCAAAGAGGTTGTAAATTAGTCATCTCAGGAGAACTGATAATCCAATGGATGGAATGAAGGGGTAACGCCCGGAGGCAT
>CAYUHW010000364.1:0-1623 GCA_964444605.1 uncultured Christensenella sp.
GTTCCTCACCCGTGTAAACCTTATGAAGGCGTATAAGGAAGACAGCACCACCCCCATCCAGCATGCCAAGAAGGTGGCTGTTGTGGGCGGCGGCAACGTAGCCATGGATGCTGCCCGCTGCGCTCTGCGTCTGGGTGCCGATGAGGTTTCCATCATCTACCGCCGTTCCATGGAAGAGCTCCCCGCCCGTCGGGAAGAGGTGGAGCATGCCATGGAGGAAGGCATCGACTTTAAGCTGCTGAACAATCCCGTGGAGATTATCGGCGACGACAAGCTCAATTGCGTAGGCGTGCGCTGCATTCGTATGGAGCTGGGCGAGCCCGATGCTTCCGGCCGCCGCCGTCCCGTACCCGTGGAAGGCAGTGAGTATGTGGTAGACGCTGACTGCGTCATTATGTCTCTGGGCACCAGCCCCAACCCCCTCATCAAGTCCACCACTGAAGGCCTTGATACCGAAAAGTGGGGCGGCATCATTACCGATGAGTCCGGCAAGACCAGCCGTGAAGGCGTCTGGGCCGGCGGCGATGCCGTAACCGGCGCTGCTACCGTTATCTTGGCCATGGGTGCCGGCAAGACTGCCGCCGTCGCCATGGACAAGTATATCCAGAGCAAGTAATGTGTCTTGAAAAGGAATCGCCTCTTTTTGGCGGTTCTTTTTTTTCTTGAGAGAAAAATAATATATTTTTTCTTGACAAACGGACGAATTTGCGCTATATTCAAGTGGTTTTTTGAAAAAGCTTTTTAGGAGGGTACATTTATGGCAGGCACTATTTCCCGCGGCGTACGGGCACCCATCATCCGCAAGGGCGATGACATTGTGAACATTACGGTCGACTCCGTTTTGCAGGCGGCTCAGGAAGAGGGCTTCTCCCTTCATGATCGGGATGTTATTTGCGTAACGGAAGCTGTGGTAGCCCGTGCAGACGGCAACTATTGCACCGTGGACAATATCGCAGAAGACGTGCGCACCAAGCTCCCCGGTACCGTCGGCGTAGTATTTCCCATTCTCAGCCGCAACCGTTTTGCAATCTGTCTTCGGGGCATTGCCCGCGGCGCCAAGAAGGTGGTCATTCAGCTTTCCTTCCCTGCAGACGAAGAGGGCAATCAGCTTGTAGACGAAGACGCCGTAATGGACGCGGGCGTAAATCCCTATTCCGACATTCTCACCGTGGAGCGGTTTGCCGAGCTCTTCGGTCATCCTTTGCACACCTTCACCGGCGTAAACTATGTAGAGTACTACACCCGGCTTATTGAAGAAGAGGGTGCGGAAGCGGAAATCTTCTTTGGCAACGACCCCGTAGCCATGCTGGAGCGGGCAGACAGCATTATCTGCGCCAACATCCATGAGCGGGAGCGTACCCGCCGCCGTCTTCTCAAGGCCGGTGCCAAAAACGTGGTAACCTTGTGCGATATTATGAATCAGCCTGTAAACGGCAGCGGCTTCCAGCCTGACTACGGTCTGCTGGGCTCCAATAAAGCTACCGAGGAGGAGATTAAACTCTTCCCCAAAAACGCTCAGGCTGTGGCCGAAGGCATTCAGGCAGAGGTGCTGGCTCGTACCGGTGTTCATGTGGAAGCCATGGTATACGGCGACGGCGCCTTCAAGGATCCCGTGGGCAAGAT
>CAYUHW010000365.1:0-1620 GCA_964444605.1 uncultured Christensenella sp.
CAGCTCCGTAGGCGCCAAAAAGACCCCCTGATATCCGCACTTGGCGCAAAGATACAGAGCAAAGACGGCCACCACGGTTTTGCCCGAGCCCACATCCCCCTGGACAAGGCGGTTCATGGCCAGAGGGCCGGCCATGTCCCCTTCCACTTCTTTGAGAACCCGCTGTTGGGCATTGGTCAGGGCAAAGGGACGGCTGTTTACAAAGGCCTCCCGCACACCGGGACAGGCCATAGGCTCCCCTGCCGCCCGCTGTCCCGATTCCCGACAGCTTTCCATGTACAAAAAGTAATACAAGCCCTCCTCGAAGGTGCGGCGGGCCAAGGCCTTTTCCAGCTTCTCCCTGCAGGAGGGCAAATGCAGTTCCCGCACCATTTCCTCTTTGGATATAAGGCGGTAGTCCTCCGTCATCCTCCAGGGCAAATCCTCCGAAACAGGCACGCATGACAAAGTTTCCTGCACCCACTGGGACACCAGCTTTCCCGGCAGACCCTTGGGGGTAACGTATACGGGGCGAATGCCCGCTCTCTCACGGCTGAGGATGGGATTCAGCAAAGATGCCGCCCTCCGCTCCCCTTTTTTGACTTTGCCGGCGGCGAACCACCGCTGTCCTTCCAGAAGCTGGGAGGCTCGATAGGGCTGGTTGAACCACTTCAGGGCAATCTTTTTCCCCTTTTGATCCTTGCCGTACACGGTAATCACCGTCAGCTTTCCCTTGGAAAAGTAGGAGGGCCTGCCGGTGAGGGTCACCTCCACGCAGGCCTGGTCTCCGTCCGTCAGCTCCTCCACTAAGGAAAGTTGGGAGTAATCCAAATACCCGCAGGGGTAATAGCCCAGCAGGGTATTTAAATCGGTAATATGCAGTTGATAAAGCAGTTCCAGCCGTTTTGGCCCCAGTCCCTTTAAGTCTTTCAGCTCCATGCCTATAAAAAAGGAGCCCGCAGGCTCCTTGATGCGGTTGTTTACACCACCGAGAAGTAATAGTAGTACAAGGGCTGTCCGCCGTTGTGGAGGACAAACTCCCCATCCGGATACTTATCTTCCAGCCTCTGTGCCAAGGCCTGCGCATCCTCCAAGGACACCTCTTCGCCGTAGTACAGGGTGACGGAGGCTTCCTCGTCGCCCAGCTTCTCAATCATTTTCTCCACAAGCTGTGCGGCGGTATCCTCCACCTTATCCGTTACCACGGTCAGATCCTTATCGAGAATGCCGATGAAGTCCCCTTCGTGAATCTGCTGGCCGTTAATCTGGGTCTCCCGAACGGCATAGGTCACGGAGCCGGAAATCACCTCATGGAAGGCCTCGGTCATGTTCTCGGTATTCTCCTCAACAGAAAGCTCCGGATTGAAGGCCATGGCGGCGGAAATGCCCTGAGGAATGGTCTTGGTGGGCAGTACCGTCACCTTGCAATCGCAAAGCTCCACCGCCTGAGAGGCGGCCAAAATGATGTTGCTGTTGTTGGGCAGGATGAACACGTTTCTGGCGTTCACCTTCCGCACGGCGGAGACGATGGAATCGATGCTGGGGTTCATGGTCTGCCCCCCGGTAATGATTTCGTCTACGGACAGAGCCTTAAAGACCTCGTCCATGCCCTTGCCGGTGCTGACGGCGATGAGGCCGTAC
>CAYUHW010000366.1:0-1618 GCA_964444605.1 uncultured Christensenella sp.
GGGGGACGTGGGCTCGGGCAAAACCGTGGTGGCCGTCTTTGCTTTATATCTTTGCGCCAAGTGCGGATATCAGGGGGTCTTTTTGGCGCCTACGGAGCTGTTGGCCCGGCAGCAGTATGAAACCTTGAAGCAGGACTTCGGCGGCCGCTGCGGCCTGCTGACGGGGAGCCTTAGCCAAAAGGAGCGGCGGGAGGCGCTGGAGAAGATTGCCTCCGGGGCGTGGTTGGCCATTGCAGGCACCCATGCCCTGTTTTCCGAGGATGTGGTGTTTAAAAAGCTGGGGCTTATGGTGGCGGACGAACAGCACCGCTTCGGCGTGGAACAGCGGGCGAAGATGATGGAAAAGGGCTATCGCCCCCATGTGCTGGTCATGAGCGCCACCCCCATTCCCCGCACCCTGGCGCTGATGCTTTACGGGGATTTGGACTTGTCTGCCGTAGACGAAATGCCCCCGGGAAGAACCCCCGTCAAGACCCATCTGCTGGGGCAGAGCAAGCGGGCAGGGCTCATACGCTACTTGGGGGAGGAAGCCAAGCTGGATCACAGAAGCTATGTGGTCTGTCCCCTCATTGAGGCTACGGAGGGGTATGAGGGGCTTTCCGCCGAGGAAACCTTTGAAGAATTCAAACAGGCCTTGCCCAAGGTGTCCATAGGCCTTCTCCACGGACGCATGGGGGAGGAGGAAAAACAGGCGGTTATGGAGGACTTTCGGCAGGGAAGGATTCAAATTCTGGTGGCCACCACGGTTATCGAGGTGGGCATTCACGTGCCGGAAGCCCTGCACATGGCCATACTGGGAGCGGAGCGCTTCGGCCTCTCCTCCCTGCATCAGCTAAGAGGCCGGGTGGGCAGAGGCAAAGGGCAGGCCCACTGCTTCCTTCTGGCCACCAAAACGGGAACAGCGTCCATGAGCCGTCTGCAGGCCATGCTGGAGACCACCGACGGCTTTGAAATTGCCAACCGGGACATGGCTCTGCGGGGAGCGGGGGATCTGCTGGGCATCCGCCAAAGCGGAGAAAGCTCCATGGCTGCCTTTTTGCAGGAGGGAAGCCTTGTGCTTATGGAGAAAGCCCATGCCGCCGCACGGGAAGTCATGGCGCTGCCTACAGAGGAAAACAACCGCCTGCTGGAGCGGGCAGAGACCCTCTACGGGGGCGTGAAAAAGATTGCCATGAATTAAAAAACAAATAAAAGGAAAAAGACTCCCCGGGGAGTCTTTTTCTGTCATGATGGGGTTGGTTTTATTTCATCATGGAGCCGATCGAGCTGCCCATGTTGCTTTGGGCGTAGGCGATCATGCGCTTGACCATTTCGCCGCCGATGGAACCGGCTTCCCGACTGGTCAGATCCCCATTGTAGCCCTGCTTCAGGTTCACGTTCAAAGAGGAGGCTACCTCGCTCTTGAGCGCATTCATTTTCTCCTTGCTTTCGGGAATCAAAGATCCGTTACGAGCCATTTACGTTTCTCCTTTCTAAGTGGTTAGTGCATATTCTTTTCTGCGTAAGCGATCATACGCTTGACCATTTCGCCGCCGATAGAGCCGGCCTCCCGGCTGGTAAGGTCGCCGTTGTAGCCCTGCTTCAGATTCACATTCAGAGAAGAAGCAACTTCAGATTT
>CAYUHW010000367.1:0-1617 GCA_964444605.1 uncultured Christensenella sp.
AAGGCCAAGCGCTCCCTGAGATGCTCATAGAGAGCATACAGAAACTCCCCGTTGGTGGGCATGCCCAATAGATCCTGGGCATCGTAGCCGAAAAGGGCTTTCAGGCGGGAGGAGGGAGTGTTCTTCCAGCATGCCTCCACCCCGTGGCGGATGGCTCTGTCCACCATAACGGGGGAGGAATGGTATTTCTCTGCGATTTCTTTGTATATGCTCTGCAAAAGACGGCTGCGGGTGGGAATGGGCTCAGAGAACAACTGCATGATTCCCTCCAAAAGATATTTGTGGGCAAGCAGCCGGCGGGGAATGTGCAAGGAAGTCAGGCAAGCTGCCCCCTGACGGCGAATGCGGTCATAAGAAGGCTGAGAAGGCGGGTTGCCTGAAAGCAGGGCTATGTGCCGCAGAATGGCTTCGGGAGCGTGGGGCGGCGTAAAGGCATACTCCGCTTGATTCCGCCAGGATTTGGGGAAGGGGTGAACGCCGTCCTCCAGCAAAAACACCCGGGCATTCTGCGGGCAGGGATGGGCGGCGGCGCCCTCATACTCCGCAATCACAATGTTGGCGGGAAGGGAACAGCCCTCCAAATAAGAGGGCAGGAAAGTTTCAAAGGCGGAAGCCGTTTCTTCACGGCAGAGAAAGCGAATTCGGGGAAGGGAGGTGGGTTCCATAAAGCAGTCTCCTTTTTGTTTTTCGTGGGAGCGGGGCGGCAGGATCACTTCAGCTTGCATACTTCGGCAGTGCCTGCCGAATGCGGGCGGCCAGGGTATACACAAAGGCTGAGTTGGATGGGGTGGAGCGGTGGGCCGAGACCGTGTACCCAAACCAGCTTTGGAGAACGGAAAGGGGCGCCCGCATCCAGGCACTGTCTACGGCGTGGCGCATGGCATGTTCCGCTTGGCTTACCGTGCACCCAAGGAGGGATGCCGCCGCCGGATAAATATCCTTCATTACGGACAGGCTGGAAGCGCAGTCGCAAGCCAGCACCAGCTTAATGGCTTCCCGCAAAAGGGGGTATCCCTGCAGATGGGGCGGCACCCGCAAGGTGCGCAAGGCCTCCGTGACCAGAGTGTGGATATCCTTATAGCCAAAGGGAGATGCAAACTCCTCCCCAAGCACCGCCATGGTGCGCACAATATGATGGGGGTCGCAGGGCTTAATAAAGCAGTAGACCGCCCTTTCCCCCAAATACCCGGTCATGGCTTCCCCCGTTTTCCCGGAAAGGGTAAAAATAAGGGGACGCTTTTTTAGCGGCAGGCGGCATAAAATGTCCAACAGTTCCCAGCTTTGATTATAGGGCAAGTCCATGTCCAGCAAAACCATGTCCGTATTTTCCAAATCCGACTCCAGCAATTCCTCCCCCGAAGAAAAAGACGGCAGTACCTGCAAATGTCCTTCCCTGGCTGCCTCGGCACACACCGTGTCCAAAGCAAAAAAATCTCCACTGACCATGCGGAAACGCTTCATAACCCCTATACATCCTTTTTAAATAATATTGGCAGGCGGGCAAAGAAAAAAGTGCAACCATGTGAAAATTCAGCCCGCTTTCAAACTGCTCCCCTATTGTACCAGAATCCGCACAAAAAGCAAGGTGGGAAAAGGGCGAATCCCCCTATTTTTTAC
>CAYUHW010000368.1:0-1616 GCA_964444605.1 uncultured Christensenella sp.
GTATAGGCAGGAGATGGAGTATCTCAGGGCGTTTGCCCCCGGCTCAAAGGAATAGAGACAGAAAAAACAAGCCCGGTCAAAAACCGGGCTTTTTCGTGGCGTGAGGCAGAAATAGAAAAAAGAAAAAGGAGCGCTTTTACGCTCCTTTGGAAACCGGATCTTGGGCAGGGAAAACGCAGGTTTGGATGATGGCGGCCACCTCCTCCATGGGCATGCGGCAGTCTTCCTCCAGCCACTGCTCCACAATGGCCATGACTCCCTTGACATAAAAGCCCATGCGGTAGGTACGCTCTTTCTCGGGCACGCCGAAGCGCTCCAAAATGGGGGCGAAGATATGGCGGAACATCTTTTTGTAAACCTTCCCTGTGGCAAAGGTGTCCGGCCGCTCCAGCGTGGCCTTGTACAGCCGCTGGTGGTCCTTAATAAAGGACAGGTAGGGCAGCAAATACTCGGGGGTGATGAAGACCATCTCCTCCCTTGGGCAGTCCCGCAGCTTTTGCACGAAGCTCTCTCCCGCCGCCGCAAAGTAGGCCTGGAACTTTCCGTTCATGTACTCCAGACTCTCCTGAAGCAAGTCCCATGTGTTTTCGTAGTGAAGATAAAAGGTAGAGCGGTTAACCCCCGCTTGGGCGCAAATCTCCCGAATGGATATATAGGCAAAGTCTTTTTTTTCCAACAGCGCCAGCAACGCTTCGTCCATGCGGCGGGCGGTTTCAAAGTATTTGCTCCGAACGCCTCCCGTCTCTTCCGTCTGATGCATCCTGCATCTCCTTTCTTGCTTTTCGGGCATGAAGCAGCATGTATACGGCAGCGCCGATGACCATGATATAAATGACGCCCCCGGAGACGGCGTTCATGGTCTGCCCGAAGGTTTGGCCGTCTTCGGAGAATCTGGCAATCAAGGCCGTCTGCAAGCCCAGCAGAGACATCATGGCCTCGATGCACTTGAGGATTCCCGCCGCCATAAGAATGGGGCTCTCCAGCTCTCTGTTTTTCCCCAGCCGAATGAAGGAGGAAATCACCATGTAAAAGGCGTGGAGGGCGGAGAGGTAGATGACGGCGCCGGGGTAGTTGTAGCCGTAATCGGTGAAGATCATGAGCACAATCATGCCGCCCATGGGGATGTTCAGCAAAAACAGTGCCCGAGCGGTGCGGGCATAGCAGCGGTACTCGTAGTCCAGTCCCTTCTCCTGCCGATACCGGAGTCCCTGCAAAAGCCGTCCCCGCAGGGCCCCCAGCCCCAGATAGTATAAGCCCATGGAGATAAACCAGGGGGACAGATAGTAAATGCCCAGCCCCAAGCGGAAGACGGTGTACAGAAGGTTAATTACCAGCCCTCCCGCAATGGCTACCTCCGCCCGAAAGGCCTTGTCCTTCCGATAGAGAACGACCAAAGGCTCCCCGGCAATCAGCTGTACCTTTTTGCTTTCCAGAAAGCGGGCTTTCAGCTTTTTATAGACTCCCGGGGCGGCGGCTACCCACAGGGTCAGTCCGTAGGCGGACAGGGGATAGACGGCGTAGCCCAGAGGGGAATGGTTTTGATTCGTGATAAAGACATAGGTGAGGACAGCAAAAGAAGCCGGCGGCAGGAGGCACACCACCCACGCCGGCGGAAA
>CAYUHW010000369.1:0-1612 GCA_964444605.1 uncultured Christensenella sp.
CTCTGATGTGGAGGTATCCGCCGTAGCCGGCCCGCTGGCAATCATGTCCAGAGGATCCCCCAGCACATCGCTAAGCACAATGCCCCGCACCTTGGCCGGTGCGCAGTGCAAGGCAAACTTCCCGCCCTTTACGGCGGAAAGCCGCTTGCGAACCGTGTTCATCTCCACAATATCCGCCCCCGAGGCAAGAAGCTGTTTGGTAACAAACTCCAGTTCCTCCGGGGAAACCAGCGGCTTTTCAAACAGGGCGCTTCCGCCCCCGGAGAGCAAAAACAGCACCGTGTCTTCTTCCGTCAGCTTCTCCGTCATCCTCAAAACCGCTTCCGTGGCTCTGTATCCGTTTTCATCGGAAACGGGATGTCCCGCCTCAAAGCATTGGATGCCCGGCAAATCCCCCTTGACGTGCTTATACTTTGTGATGACAATCCCCTTCTCTACGGGGCGGGGAAGATGCGTCAGGGCTCCTTTGGCCATCTGCCATGCGGCCTTTCCCACGGCCACCAGATACAGCCGCCCTTCCAGTTCCATATCTCCAAGAGCACGGCGCACAGCTTCATCCGGGCAAACCGCTCCAATGGCGCCTGTCATAATCGCTTCTGCATCCCTGCGCAGTTCCCCGTTCATATACTTGCCTCCTGATTGTCTTCCAAAAGATGTCCTCATCATAGCACATGAGGCAACGCCCCGCAAGATGGATTTCTGTCCTCAGCAAAAAGGGCACCTGCGGGTGACCTCAATCAACTTGATTACGCTTCGTTCTCTTCTGCCCAGCTGCCGTCTTTCATGCGAAGCACCACATCCGCCTGCTCAGCCACTGCAGGGTCATGGGTGACAATGATTACCGTACTGCCGTCATCGTGGGCAAGGCTGCACAGGATTTTCACGATATTCTCCGTGTTTACAGAGTCCAGATTTCCCGTAGGCTCATCGGCCAAAATAATCTTGCCCCCCTAGGCAAGGGTTCTGGCAATGGCCCCCCGCTGCTGTTCCCCTCCGGAAAGATGGCTGGGCAAGCGCTTATCATAGGCTTCCGGCAGATCCACACGGGCTCGAACCTCCTTTGTCAAGGCCGCCGCCTCTTTTGTGGAAATCTTCTTCAACTCCAGAGGATACCGGATGTTCTCCTGCACCGTCAGAAGGGGAAACAGATTATAGTTCTGATAGATGACAGAGACTGCATCCCGCCGCATCCGGTTCCGATTCCACTCCTTCGTGGTCTTGCCGTCCACTATAATCTCTCCCTCCGTGGGCAAATCCAGCCCTGCCATCAGGGACAGCAGCGTAGTCTTGCCCGAGCCGGACTTTCCGATGATGGCGTAGCATTTCCCCGGCTCAAATTCGTAAGAAACTCCGTTTATCGCTTTGACCGTTTGGAATTTGCCTTGGTAGCTGTACGACACATTTTTCAGTTGAATTGTCATATTACTCATTCTCCTTTATGCTGAAAAGCAGGTTTTTACGAAGCGTGATTATGATTGCCACGCTCAGGCCGACATAGTAAACGCACACAAACAGAATCAGCCACAATGCCGGTGTCCACATGAATTTCACTTTGCCCGCAAGAGTTCCCAGAAATACGAAAAGCATCTGCTCCAAGGCAAAGTTAGCATAG
>CAYUHW010000370.1:0-1610 GCA_964444605.1 uncultured Christensenella sp.
TTTGCTTAGATGGTGATGCGGAGATCTTCGGCCTTCATTTTGAATACTATCTGGACGGAAAACCGGCAGGAGGCGGGCTGGTGGGTAACATCGACGGCTCGGCTTTAACGGACGAGGAAGTGCTGACCAAGGACTTTATTCCGGCGGATTTTCCGGAAGACGGGGACTTGTCCCAGTTTCAGCTGGAGATTTTTATCGTAGACGGACAGGGGCAGGAGCATCCCTGCAAGGAAATCCTCAGCTTCGCGGTAGCCTATGGAAATGTGTACGACATATCCATTGCGGGCGGCTATGACACAGGCTTCAAATCAGAAAAGCTAAATTCATAATAAAGAAAGAAGGAAAACCATGAAAACGTTAAAAACCATTCAAACCCTTTCCAAAATCGGAAAGATTTTTAGCAAAATCGTCTGCATTTTCTGCATCATCGGCATTGGCGGATGTGCGGTGGGCATGCTGGCTATGGGCATTGCGCAGGAGTCCATAAAGCTGGGCGGCGTTACTTTGCACAGCATTCTGCAGGCGGAAGCCGGTGTCAGCACGGGCACCGTTTGGGCAGCTATGATTGCGGGGATATTCCTCTGCATAGGGGAATGGGGTGTGGCGCATATGGCGCACCGCTATTTTGACAATGAACTGAAGGCCGGAACGCCCTTTACCATGGAGGGAGCGAAGGAACTTTTGCATCTGGGAATCTCGGCCATCTGGATTCCCCTTGCGGCGGCTATCCTTGGCCAGATTGCCCAGGACATCATCGCTCAGTTTACGGAAAACGTGGCGCCCGTAAAATTGGACGGCTTTGACAGCGTGGCCATGGGTGTGATGATGATTGTTCTGTCCCTGTTCTGCAAGTACGGCGCAGAGGTAAGAGGGGAGAGCGCCCAGACTGACGATTGCGTTGGACAGTGAAGAATATAAACGACAGAATGCTCCTTGTCTAATGGGACGAGGAGCATTTTTTTACTATGGCAACCTTGAAAGGCGTGCAGGCGGGGCGGCGAAAGGCTCTGCCTTTCTCTTTGTTGGCGGCGGGAGCATTTTGCTCCCGCCACCCGCAAAGGGTTCGCAAAGCGAACCGCCGCCCCCCATAAAGGGGCTTTAAAGAAAAGGCCGAAGAAAAGTTTACAGATTCGCATTAAGCCTGTGGATCCGCATTCAGCGCTTTGACAAAAAACCACCCCGAAGGGGTGGTTTTGCTATGAATCCACAAGAAAAGGCTTATTCCAGATTCAAAAAATCTTTCCGATAGGACACTTTGAAGTATTCGGCCAGTTGGATAAGCTGGTCGTCGTGAATGGTATTCACTTGGGGCAGGTGGGCGGTGAGCATATAGATCTGAGCGGCCTTCTCCACCGTCTCAATGAGGCCGAAGGTTTCGTCCATGGTCTTGCCCGCACCGTAAATGCCGTGCATGCCCCAGACAACCAGGCGGAAGTTGTGCATCTTTTCGGCGGTGGCTTCGCCAATCTCGTTGGTGCCGCACAGCATCCAGGGCAGTACCCCCACACCGTCGGGGAATACCACAATGCACTCGGTACACATCTGCCAAAGGGTGTGGGTGAATTTCTTCTCATCCAGCTCGTGGACATAGTTCATGGCCAGAGTGTAGG
>CAYUHW010000371.1:0-1603 GCA_964444605.1 uncultured Christensenella sp.
CCAACTTGGAGCGCAACCTGTATTTGACCACTCAACTTACGGAGCTGGGCATCCCCGTGGTGGTGGCCATCAACATGATGGACGTAGTGCGCAAGGCCGGGGACAAGATTCGCATTGAGGAGCTGTCCCGTCAGCTTGGCTGCAAGGTGGTGGAGATTTCCGCCCTTAAGGGAGACGGGGTTATGGAAGCCGCCAAGGCCGCCGTGGAAGCTGCCGCAGGCACCAAGACCGTGCCTATGCATACCTTCTCCGGCCCCGTGGAGCATGCCCTGGCCCACATCGAGGAGGCCGCCGTTCACGGTCAGCCTCAGGAGCAGCAGCGTTGGTATGCCGTAAAGATTTTTGAGCGGGACGACAAGGTGCTGGAGAAGCTCCAACTGAACGCCGAGCTTCTGTCTCACATCGAAGAGGACATTCAGGCCGCCGAGGAGGAGCTGGATGACGATGCAGAGTCCATCATCACCAACGAGCGGTATGTTTACATTGCCGAAATCCTCAAGAGCTGCTACAAGAAGAAGGATGCAGGCAAGCTGTCCGCTTCCGACAAGATTGACAAAGTGGTCACCAACCGTTGGCTGGGCTTGCCCATCTTTGCCTTGGTCATGTATCTGGTGTACTATTTGTCCATGGTCACCGTAGGCGCCGCCGCCACGGACTGGGCCAACGACGGTCTCTTCGGAGACGGCTGGCACCTGCTGGGCATCGGAAGCAGTGCCTATGAGGAGACCAACGAGGCCTATGGCGAGGCACTGACCGCCCTCAACGCCTTTGCGGAAGTGGATCCCGAAGCGGAGGACTTTGATGCCGCCGCCGCCCTTGCAGAGCTGGAAGGCTTCAAGCCGGAGACGGAGTCCGTAATCATCGGTGTAGAGGACGAGGAAACCTTGGCCGTCAGCGACATGACCGTGTACTACAGCGCCATTCCCGCCGATGCCGACGAGGAAGCTACCGTGGGCACCACCTTCGTGGAGGCCTTGGGCTACATGAAGGAGAACGGTTTTGACGCCCCCGACCCCGCCGACTACGGCGTGTGGGTGCCCGGCGTCCCCGTGCTGGTGGAGAACCTGCTGGATGCACTGAACACCGCCGACTGGCTGAAGGGTCTGATTCTGGACGGCATCGTAGCGGGCGTTGGGGCCGTGCTGGGCTTCGTGCCCCAGATGCTGGTGCTCTTCCTTCTGCTGGCCTTCCTGGAGGCCTGCGGCTACATGGCCCGTATTGCCTTCGTGCTGGACAGAGTCTTCCGCAAGTTCGGTCTCTCCGGCAAGAGCTTCATCCCCATGCTGGTAGGCACCGGCTGCGGCATTCCCGGCATTATGGCCAGCCGTACCATTGAGAACCAGCGGGATCGGCGTATGACCATTATGACCACCACCTTCATTCCCTGCGGCGCTAAAGTTCCCTTTATCGCTATGATTGCCGGGGCTATCTTCGGGGGCTCCCCCTGGGTGTCTACCTCCGCATACTTCATTGGCATGGCGGCCATCGTTGTCTCCGGCATTATGCTGAAGAAGACCAAGATGTTCGCCGGGGAGCCCGCCCCCTTTGTTATGGAGCTGCCGGCTTACCATCTGCCCACCCTGTCCAACGTACTGCACTCCAT
>CAYUHW010000372.1:0-1600 GCA_964444605.1 uncultured Christensenella sp.
AACCCGACCGTCGTCACCTTCACCGAGCTCTACTCCGCTCTGCAGACCGGCGTTGTCGACGGCGCTGAGCAGCCGATCGCCAACTACAAGTCCAACGCTTTCCCGGAGGTTGCTCCGTATCTGATCCTGGACGGCCACACCCTGGGCGCAGTTCAGATTGTGATCACCGACAATGCTTGGAACAAGCTCTCCGAGCAGCAGCAGGCTTGGGTTGATGAGGCTGCGCAGTACGCCGCCGATTTCAACGCTGCGCTGTCCGAGCAGGAGGAGAACAAGGTTCTCGAAGAGCTGAAGCTCAATGGCGTTACCGTCACCGAAGTGACCGATAAGGCTCCGTGGGTCGAGGCTTGCCAGGACATCATCAACGAGAGCAAGGCTGGTCAGGAAGAACTGTATCAGAAGATCGTTGACATGCAGTAATCTCTAGGGCTCATACTTTTAGCGATTGCAGCTACGTGGGGAGTGCGGAGAATTTACACTCCGCACTCCCTTTCTCTGCCTAGTTAAGAACTCTTAATCTTGTTGATGAAAGGCTGTGTGAAGATCATGCCTAAGATTTTCCAGACCCTAGACAAGATCAGGCCGCTCTACGATTGGACTTACAAGATCGTTCTGTTCATCTGTAAGATCATGCTGATCGTGGATATTCTGGTCACGACGATCTCCGTCTTGAGTCGTTATCTTCCCTTTGTTCCGCAGACGCCGTGGTCTGAGCAAGTTGTCCTGACCGTCATGGTTTACATGTCCGTGCTCTCCGCTGCGCTGGCGATCCGCCGCAATGCGCACATCCGTATGAACGCATTTGACCAGTATCTGCCCGCTAAGGTCGTCAAGATCCTCGATATCATCTCCGATGTCGCCGTCATGATCCTTGGCGTGATCCTGCTGGTTGAGGGCGTCAAGTTCTGCCAGTCTCCGCTGGCGAAGTTCGGCAAGTACGAATCCATGCCGTGGCTGAGCCGCTTCTGGATGTACCTTCCGATCCCGCTGGCCGGCGGTTCGATGATCATCTTTGAATTTGAACAGATCTATGAGCACATTAAGTCTCTTTTCGTAAAGGAGGTGGCGTAAGTGAGCGCTGAGGTTTTCTCTACGATTATTCTTCTTGCCTCCTTTCTGATTATGATCTTCCTGCGCTTCCCGATCGCCTATGCGGTTGCGTTGTCTTCCGCTGCGTGCCTCCTGTCTCAGGGTCTGGCGCTTTCTACGATCGTTTCTCAGATGGTAAAGGGCATCATGTCCTTCTCCCTGATGGCTGTTCCGTTCTTCATCACTATGGGCGTGTTCATGGGTTCCGGTGGTATCTCCGAGAAGCTGGTTGCCCTTGCGAACTCTCTGGTTGGCTGGATGCGCGGCGGCTTGGGTGCGGTGAACGTGGTTGACTCCCTGTTCTTCGGCGGCATTTCCGGTTCCGCTGCTGCGGATACCGCGTCGCTGGGTACCATCCTCATCCCGATGATGGTGAAGCAGGGCTATGATGTTGACTTCTCTACCGCGCTGACCATCACCTCCTCTGGCGAGGGCATGCTGATTCCGCCGAGCCACAACATGGTGATCTCCGCGACGACCGCCGGCGGTATCTCCGGGGGCAGCCTGTTCC
>CAYUHW010000373.1:0-1587 GCA_964444605.1 uncultured Christensenella sp.
TGGCCATCCCCGGCATCGGCATCGATACGGAGAACTACGGCACCGTCCGCTCCTACCCCTACGGGGACAGCCTGTGCCATTTGCTGGGCTACGCCGGTATCATTCAGAAGGAGTACATTCAGGAGTACGACGATAAGACCGGGGAAAAGAACGAGGAGTTCTTGGACGACCCCTTCTACGACGGCGACAGCTGGCTGGGGTACGCCGGTCTTGAAAAGCACTACGAGAACATTCTCAGAGGCGAGAAGGGCAGCTTTGCCTACATTCAGGGCAAGGGCGGAAGAAACAAGCAGACCCTGTACAACATTCCCGCCAAAAACGGGGTGGATCTGCACCTGACCATCGACATCAACCTCCAGCAGCGGACGGAGGCCGTCATCGAAAACGTCATCTACACCACCGAGTATACCGGGGCGGTCATCGTCATGAACCCCAAGACCGGCGCCGTGGAGGCCATGGTCTCCTTCCCCGGCTACAATCCCAACGACTTCTCCCGAGGCGACTTGGACGAGGACGACTGGTCTGCCATGCAGAATGACCCCCAGGAGCCTCTGTTCAACCGTATTCTCCAGGGTCTCTATCCCCCGGGGTCTACCTTTAAGCCCCTGACCGCCATTGCCACTCTGGAGTCCGGCACCATGACGGCGGAGGACACCTTCCCCGAGGAGGAGGAGAACGTAAAGGGCATCGACACCATCTGGAACCCCTCCCGGGGCAAGTCCATGGCCTACACGGGCGTGACCAAGGTCACCCGTACCTACAGCACCAACCGCCGGGGGCCCATGAACCTGAAGAACTGCATCATCCAGTCGGACAATATCTATTTTGCCTACTGCGCCATGAAGATGGGCTGGGACACCTTCAAGCGGTACCTGACCGTCATGGGCATGGGGGAGAGCATTCCCTTTGACTTGCCCACCCAGATTTCCCAGATTAAAAACGAACAGAGCGATGAAAGCTACGACCTGCTGGCCATGTCCGGATACGGCCAGGGCGAGCTGCTGGTAACGCCTTTGCAGCTGGCCTGCTACATCAGCGCCTTCCAGAACGGGGGACAGGTCTGCGAGCCCTTCGTCATTGCCAGCACCTGGCAGCAGGAGGGCACGGCGTACACCCAGGTGTCGGAGCATGAAAACAAGGTGTGGAAGACCATCTGCGCCCCCACCACCGCCGAGATCATTGAGGATGCTCTGGAGGGGGTTGTGGCTCTGCCCAGATCCATGGGCAAGGGGTACGACGGCTTCGGCACGGGACGGTTTTTGGGCATCCGCCGCACCTATGTGTGCGCAGGGAAGACGGGAACCGCCGAGTTGGACAAGGCCCAGAACGCTACGGAAGCCGCCAAGGAAATCGCCTGGTTCGTGGCCTACCGCAGTGAGTATCTGGAGGCGGACCATATGGGCAGCACGGAATTGAACCCGGAGGACGAGCGGCTGGTGCTGGTGATGATTGAGGTGGATATGACCAAGCAGGTGGAGGAGTGGTCCATGATGAAGTTCCTCATCGCCCAAGCCCTCCTTAAGGACGATTCCCTGACGGAAGACCCCATCACCGAGGACATTATGTTCGCCACCAGCAATTATTGAG
>CAYUHW010000374.1:0-1572 GCA_964444605.1 uncultured Christensenella sp.
CGATGCTACGGATGAGGAAATTGAATACGCCTGCAAGGCCGCCTGCGCCCATGACTTTATTGCCGGCTTCCCCGATGGGTACGAAACCGATTTGGGGCAGGGAGGCGTCAACGTCTCCGGCGGACAGAAACAGCGGCTGTGCATCGCCAGAGCCCTGCTGAAGCACCCCCGCATCCTCATTCTGGATGACTCCACCAGCGCCGTGGATACCATGACGGACGAAAGCATCCGCCGTGCCTTTAAGACCATGTTCCCCGAAACCACCAAGCTGATTATCGCCCAGCGGATTCAGTCCGTTAAGGACGCCGACAGAATCGTGGTGCTGGACGATGGCCGCATTGCGGATGTGGGCAGTCATGAGGAGCTTATGTCTCGCTGCCATATCTATCAGGAAGTCTATGAATCCCAGAACAGAAAGGAGATGGATGCATAATGCCCCGTGTAAAAGGATACGGAAAACCCAAGAATGTTAAAGGCACTTTTCTGCGCCTGCTTCGATACCTGAAGCCCTTCAGCAAGCACATTATTTTTGCACTGCTGTGCGTGTGCATCAGCTCTCTGGGCGGGGTTATGGGCACCTATCTGCTCAAACCCATTTTCAACATCGCCGCCGGGATGTATGAGACCCGCTCCACGGACTTCTCTCCCCTGATTCGTCAGGTACTGCTTTTGGCCGTGGTTTACGTTACCGCTGCCGCCGCTTCCTATTGCAGCAACCGCCTGATGCTGCGGGTGCATACCCAGATTCTCTATACCATCCGCCGGGATATGTTTGCGCACTTGGAGAAGCTCCCCCTTCAGTACTTTGACACCCATACCCACGGGGAAATCATGAGCCGCTTCACCAACGATACGGACACCCTCCGTGAGTTTTTGGGCAACTCCCTGCTGAGCGTGGTAACCAATGTACTGACCCTTACGGGCATTCTGGTCATGATGCTGGTCATGAGCTGGAAGATGACCTTGATTATCATCGCCGCTCTGATCCTAATGTCCTTCGTGGCTACCAAGCTGGGAAAGGCCTCCGCTAAGTACTTCCGGGGACAGCAGCAGGCCTTGGCCGCCGCCAACGGCTATGTGGAAGAGTACTTTGAAGGCCAGCGGGAAGTCAAGGTCTTCTGCCACGAAAAGCAGGTCAAAAGCCGCTATGAAGAACTGGCCCGCTCCCTGCGGGACAACTCCATCAAGGCCGTGGGCAGTGCCATGGTGCTCATGCCCATTATGGGCAACGTCAGCTACATTCTCTTTGCCCTCACCGCCATGGCCGGCACGGGAATGATTATCAGCGGCACCATGGACATCGGTACCTTAGCCGCCTTTTTGAACTACGCCAAACAGGTCAATAACCCCGTTACCCAGATTTCCCAGCAAGCCAACAACATGCTCAATGCCTTGGCAGGTGCCGAGCGCATCTTTGACCTTATGGACACCACCCCCGAAGTGGACGAAGGTGAGTATCGTCTGGTGCGAACCGGCGTTCACGGCTGGGTCTGGAGCAAGGGCGAGGAGCAGATTCCCCTGCGGGGCGATGTACGCTTCCACAATGTCACTTTCTCCTATGACGGAAAGAAG
>CAYUHW010000375.1:0-1561 GCA_964444605.1 uncultured Christensenella sp.
TAGTACTCCGTGCCGTTGTAGGTGACGGCAATGGCCGCACCGGAGGCATCGTAATGGAACTGCTCTGCATTACTTCATTCACAGCAAACGCCAACTGAAAAAACTTATGAAGCTATCAAGGTACTAACAATATAGACCTCCTTTCTTTCGAATTGTACTGCAACATTGAAACAAATGTCAATGTTTATATTGCTCATTTCTCCAGTCACCTACGGGGAACAGATCTCCTTGAACATTGAGATATTACACACACCCGCTTTTATTATTGTTGAGCTGATTATTGTATCTTCAGGTCAATTCTTCTCCCGTCTATTTCAACCCAATAGGGGGAAGCAATATCCACAATGCGTGCATAATAGCTAATCCGTCCGTTTTCATATCCGGCTTTCTCCATACTGACCATGAGGAACTCAGAACCACAGGAATCAGAAACAACAGATTCTCCCGGTTGTATCTTATCTACGCATACAAAGTAATCTTCGGAATACCTATATTTGAAAACGGATATTGCAGCGCCGTTTTGATAAAACAGATCCACAACATATTCAACTCCGCTCAAAATACTAGCTTTCCAGCCATTTGATGTTTTGGGAACAAAGTGGAGTCGATGATACCCCTCTGCAACATTTATATCCACAATCAGGTCACATTCAATTCCCTCCACAACCAGATCAACATTTGCGTCGCTATGCGAAATAGCCTCGTACGCTTTTTCAGCCGATGGGAAAGTAATAAATAGGTTTCCGACTGAGCTGAGTAATAGCAGACAGCATAAAACTGCTACCCCTGCAATAATCGTTCTACGACCGCTCCCTACTCTTATTCTCGAGAAAAGATAGCACATTAAAACTACTAACCCGGCCATCAATGCAACCTGTAGAAAATGATACATATTACCTCCTGGACTGCAATCGTTATGTTGGAAGTGGGACGGATACTGGAGTAGCTGGAAGCTGTGGAACTGGTAGTTCTAAAGGCGCATAGCTTCCTATGTAAAATAGTGCAAGTTC
Source organism: uncultured Christensenella sp. (assembly GCA_964444605.1). GTDB lineage: Bacteria > Bacillota > Clostridia > Christensenellales > CAG-138 > RUG472. The sequence continues at coordinate 1,011 of CAYUHW010000375.1, forward strand.
TATGAGATTAATACTTCCATAAGTTCTTTTATAAGCAACAATCCCGCGTTGAGCATACTCCATAGATGATTCGATTCCTCCTTGCATTTCCACTAGATTGATTTTTGCCCCACAGCTTATAGAGCCATTTCCTCTATTAAGTGTGAACGATACGCCTGTATCCTTTATGCCAAGTCTGACATCAGCGCCGAAGCAAAGCAAAGAAAGCTTTATCCCACAAGTTGAGGAATGTAAGTCGTCAGCACAAATGCTGTTGTAAAATGTTAATAACTTTGTTGAGCCGTCTCCGGTTGAAGATGCAAACTCCAGTCCTTGTGTCATTTTGCACGTTATGCCATAGAATTGTATTACTCCATTAACTTCCTCATCAATGTTCCCGGTTATTGTTGTCTCAGTTCCAATTAAGTTTTCTGCTAAAGTTCTTACGGCATTCCATCCGTTTGTGAAAAAATCTTTAACATCCTCCCAATCGCATCCAGATACATCCATGCGATTAACGGGATTATTCAGACAATACGCATACGCATTGTGCCCCAGGACACCTTGGCCGG
>CAYUHW010000376.1:0-1550 GCA_964444605.1 uncultured Christensenella sp.
TCGTCGGGCTCATAACCCGGAGGTCGTTGGTTCAAGTCCTTCCCCCGCAACCAAATCAGATACCGTTGTTGATATTGCATCAGCAACGGTATTTTTTTGCTCAATGTTAACCGCCGGTGTAGTGGAAAAGCAAGAAAAGCATCGCGCACTGAACCGGAGGAAGACCTTCAGCTCCGCGGCTATGCAGTATAGAACTCAAAAAGCACATCGTTCGGCTCGTATGGAGCGAATCGATGTGCTTCTCGTTTATCCTGTTTGAGTAATCTTTGGAGGCATACTCCTGAGAGTAGGCCCCACAAAGGGTTAGCCCTTCAAAGAGCCGGCTGTGACGCCCTTGATGATGTACTTGCTCAGGCACATATACACAAGCATTACAGGCAGGATGGCCAGCAGAATGAACATGTACACCTTTCCCATATCGAACTTGGAATAGTCGGCAGAGCGGAGCTGGGCGATCATAATGGGCACCGTCTTCATATCTGCCTTATCCAGCAGCAGCGCCGGCAGGAAGTAGTTGTTCCAAGACTGGACGAAGGTGAAAATCATCTGGACAGCCAAGGCGGGCTTCAGCATGGGCAGGATGATGGTATTGAAGGTGCGGAATTCCCCGGAGCCATCCACTCGGGCGGCATCTACGATTTCCATGGGCAGCACGGATTCCATATACTGCTTCATATAGAAGAACACCACAGGCGCCGCCACGCCGGGAAGAATCAGCGGGATGTAGCTGTTGGTCCACCCCAGCTTTACACACATCTGATAGAAGCCAACGGCGTAAACCTGATTGGGAATGACCATCACCGCAAGAATGAAGGCAAAGGCCAGCTTTTTCAGCTTGAAGTCATAGGCATGGATGCCGTAGGCCGTCAGAGCGGAGAAGTAGGTGGACAAAAGCGCAGTGCAGGCAGCCACGAAGAAGCTGTTGAGCATGCCCCGGGGGATGTTGATGGAAGCATCGTTCCAGGCATTGACCAGGTTGGTTATAAAATTGGTGCTGGGCAGCAACCGGAAGCCCCCCTGAAGGTCTGCGTTGGAGCGGGTGGCGTTGATGATCAGCATATAGAAGGAAAACAGGCACATCAGGGTGAGAAATACCAAGATGGCATACACCACCCCACGGGTGACTGCCAGCATGGTTCTGGCCTTGCGGCTGTCGGACGTATTTTTGTTTGCCATATCCATTGCCTCCTTAATCGTCGCGCTTGTTCAGGCTGCGGTAAACAAGCAAGCTGAGCAGACCGGTGATGATGAAGATTACCACGGAAATGGCACCGGCCATGCCGTAGTTCTTGCTGGTCTTCAAATAGTTGTTCAGATACATAATCAGGGTGGAGGAGGTTCGATTGGGTGTGCCTGCACCGTTGGTCAGAACCTGAGGCACGTCGAACATCTGCAAGCCACCGATGAGGGCTGTGATGATGGTATAAACCAGAATGGGCATCAGCAACGGCAAGGTGACCTTGAAGAACACCTGCACAGCGCTTGCGCCGTCGATCTCCGCCGCTTCAAACAGATTTTGGTCAATGCCCATGATGCCCGCCATCAGCAAT
>CAYUHW010000377.1:0-1547 GCA_964444605.1 uncultured Christensenella sp.
GTTCGAATCCATCTACGGCACCTCCCCCTACAAGTCCCCCACGGACATGGGGGTCAACATGATCGGCTGCTGCATCAGCGACGATGAAACCGTCCGCTATGAAGCCAAGCAGGAGATTCTCCGCCGATACTACAACGCCATGATGGGCCAGAAGCAGGGCACCGTAGCGGCGGCAGAGGTGGACAAGATGCGCATTCTTTTAAAGCAGGCGGGCTTACAGCCTGAGGACAGACCCGTCGTAATGCCTGCCCGCCAGCGTGCAGAAGCTACGGGAGGGCCGGCGGCGGCGTTGGAACTGCCCGACGGCACCATCGTCACGGGCAAGTCCTCCGAACTGCTGGGGGCGGCGTCCGCCACGCTGATGAACGCCATTAAGATGCTGGCAGGCATTCGCCACAGCCTCAAGATCATTTCTCCCGTGATTCTGGAGCCCATTCAGCATTTGAAGATAGACCACTTGGGGAATCGGAATCCTCAGCTTCACACGGACGAACTGCTGCTGGCCCTGTCCATCTGCGCCGCCACCAACCCCGTAGCGGAGATGGCCATGGAGCAGCTGAGCCGCTTGGAGGGGTGCGAGATGCACTCCACGGTGATTCTCTCTCAGGTGGATAAGAATCTTTTGAACCGGCTGGGGATTCACCTGACCTGTGACCCCGTTTACCAGAGCAACCGTCTGTATCACAAGTAACGGGGCGGGCAGAGAGTTCGCCTAAGACCCCTGCCCCTTCCCGCTTCTCCCACAGAAATAAAAATGAAAGAGAAAGGACTTGATACCATGAAACGCAGCGAAATGGATCCCAAATTCCAGTGGGACTTTACCCACATCTTCCCTGACCACGCCCATTGGGAAGCCGCCCTGGAGGAGGCCGCCCAAGCCATAGACACCCTATCTTCTCTCCCCGGCACCCTGTGCGTCTCCAAGGAGGGACTCAAGCACGGTCTGGAAGCCATCACCGCCGTAGACGAAAAGCTGAATTTGCCTTTCATTTACGCCATGCTCCACCAGTCTGCCGACGGCTCCAACCCCGACTATCAGGAAATGCAGGCCCGCTGCATGCAGTTGGCCGTCAAGGCAGGGGCCATGACCAGCTTTGCGGAGCCGGAAATTCTTTCCATTCCCGAAGAGACCCTCCGTCAGTGGATGGCCGATGAGGATTTGGCCGTCTACCGCCACAATCTGGAGGACATCGCCCGGGGCCGCGCCCACATTTTGTCTGCAGAGCAGGAAAAGATGCTGGCCATGATGGGGGATGCCGCCGGTACGCCCTCCAATGCCTATCGGGCTTTGACCAACGTAAACATGGAGCTGCCCAAGGTACATGACGAAGAGGGGAAGGAAGTCCAGCTTACCGCAGGAAACTTCGGCGTCTTCCGTGAAAGCCGCAGCCGTGCCGTCCGTGAGGAGGCCTTCAAGGCCATGTTCGGCACCTATAAGAAATATGAAGACACCATGGCCGCTCTCTACGGCGGACAGGTGAAGATGGACGATTTCCGCTCCAAGGTGCGTGGATATAATTCCGCCGTGGAAATGGCTCTCAGCGGCG
>CAYUHW010000378.1:0-1541 GCA_964444605.1 uncultured Christensenella sp.
GTACGGGTACGTCCAGGGTAATGTCGCTGAGGGGATAGGTGCGGCAGGGATGAATCCAGCCGAACTTCTTGTCGGCAAGGCGGCGGCCGTCGTTGTCCTCGGGGATATAGACTTCCCCGGAGACCAGGCGGGAATGGCACCAGCCGCATTCGCCGCTGCGGCAGTGAGAGGGGGCACGGACGCCCGCCCGCTCCATGGCCGAAAGCAGGGTTTCATCGGCACGGCAGGGCACGTTCTGCGCTTCTCCCCGAATCATCACGGTGATATTGTAGGTCTTGCCTGCGGCCTGAGCGGGATAGGCCTCGTCCCCCGTGGGATCGCCGTACTCCCCGGGCACCTCTTTGCGGATGCGGCGTGCCTTGAGATTCAGCTTGGCAAGCTCTCCCTTCAAGAAGCGGTACATGGCCTTGGGGCCGCAGATATACACGCTGTAGTCTCCTTCGGGGGCGTACTTTTTAATCAGTTCTGCAGTCAGGAAGCCCTTCTCGCAGTCTTCGGCTTCCTCGTCGGAAAGCACGTTCACCAGCTTCACCCGTCCGTTGCTCTTTGCCGCAATGTCTTCCAGTTCCTTGCCAAGAAGGATGGAGGCCTTGGTGCGGCTGCCGTAGAGGATGGTAAGGTCAAAGTCCTCCGTCCCGTCGGCAATGGCGGCGGCCATGGAATAGAAGGGAGTGATGCCGCTGCCGCCGGCCAAGGCGACTATGGACTTTGCATCCCGAAGATCCTGATAGTAGAAATCACCCAGAGGCCCGGAGAGGGTCACCTTGGTGCCCACGGCCCAGTTGTCCAAAATATACTCGGAAGCAAAGCCGTTGGGGGTGTGCTTAATGGTCAGAGTATAGGAGCCGTTCAAAGCATCCTTGGGGCAGGAACGGATGGTGTAGGGGCGGTTGAGCTTGGCTTCGCCGATGTCCAGAGCCACGCTCACATACTGACCGGCACGGAAGTATGCCAGCTTCTTGGTACCCGCCTGTTCATCGGGAACCAGCACATAGCTCTTTGCGTCCCCGTGCTCCTCCACCCGGGAAACCACTGCATGCTGTACCCCGGGGTGCAGCTGTGCGGCCAGCACGTTGGCGTTGTAAACGGAGGTGGGCAGAGAATCGTCCGCCGCCGCAATCATCTTCTCCCGCAGTTTGACCTGACCGAGGAAGGGCCCTACGCCAAGGCTCTTGAGCAGCTTTTTATCATATCCGTACTTCATCTTATCTGCCCTCCTTCATATCCATCAGTGTGTAGCGTGCCTGCTCTGCACCGGACATATAGGCCTGGCTGTAGCCATCCATCTGGGTGCCATGGCCGCCGGCAAAGCGAAGTCCCTTAATCGTGTAGCCCAGATTGGCCGTGCCGGACTGAACCCGGGGGAACATGCCGTCCCAGGTATGGGGCTCATAGCCGTACACATCGCCCTTGGGAGTGCCAAGATACCGGGCCCAGGTAACGGGGGAAGCCACCACGATTTCCTCAATGTGGCTCTGCAAGTCACAGCCGGTCACCGCCTCGTAGCGCTCCACGCAGTCACGGGCAATGCGGTCCTTGAT
>CAYUHW010000379.1:0-1536 GCA_964444605.1 uncultured Christensenella sp.
TCCGAGCCACCTCCCCTTGTTCACCAAGGGGAGGCTTCCGCAATAAGAAGCCTCTCGCCCCCCCGCATGGCTCCCCTTGATGTCCAAGGGGAGCTGGATTGCGAAGCGTAAGCGAAGCAAGACTGAGGGGATAAGCAAATAAAAAGGGATGCAGAGCATCCCAACATCAACCTGTTCGAAGAACAGATTTCATCGCCAAAGACGATTTCATCTGCGCTCTGCGCAAATCTCCCGCCGCTTCTTCAGCACAGCCCCAAGCCCCACGGCGCACAGGAGCATGATGACGGGCAGAAGGAAAATCCATCCGTCCTCTCCCGTTTTCACCAGTTCCGTAATGGCCTTGGCGGCGTTGTCCAGCTTTCGCTGGGTGTTAGTGGGGCGGGCTTCCTCCGTCAGCAGGGCCTGGGCGTCTTCAAGAGCCGTCTTCCACTTTTTCTGCAGCTGGAGGCTGTAGGAGGAAAACTCACTGCTCTCCACCTTCTCTCTGGCAATTTCAATCTTCCCCTCCAGTTCCCCATAGGAAAGGGCGTGGGGGCGGGGGAAGACAAAGTCCCTTTCCAAGGCCTTCAGGGCGGCGTCCAGCTCCTCCTGATCGGCGTCGGCCTTGATCAGCACCTGATGGGCGGCAGACAGGGCGGCGGCGTCGGCCTTCATATCCGCAGAGGAAAGGTACAAACTGCCCTCCGTCAAATCTCTGGTGTCCCCCATGGCCACGGCCGGCTCTCCCCCTTCCGTGTATACGGCGGCGTAGCGGCTGTCATAGGCGGCCTGCAGGTCGCTGCGGTCGGCCTGAAAGGAAAGAAGCAGGCTTCCCGTGCAGGGGGAAGCGTGTCCCTTCACGGTATTTTGCTCCTTGTCCGTAAAGGTGAACAGGGGGTTAATCAGGGAAAACTCCAGATTGTCCCCGGGCACCGCCTTGTCGGTAAAGGCAAAGCACAGCTTCAGCATGGCGCCCTCCACCTTACAGCCATAGGGACTGGCAAAGGCCATGCGGATAAGGCCGGCTTCCGTGCCGTTGACGACCCAGCCCTGCTTTACGGTCTGCCCCGTGGCGGGGTCGGTGTAGGTGCAGGCATAGGCGTTTAAAAGCTGTTCCGAGGTGCCAAGGAAGCGGAGCCTCTCCTTGTCATACTTCAGCTCTCCCTGACCGCTTTGGAGGAAGAGGCTTTCGTTGAGCCCCTCAGGGGACAGGGTGACGGGCAGGCACAGCACCCACTGCTCCTGCATTTTTTGGGTGTAGGGAGCGGTCTCCCCTTGGGGCAGGGCGAGGGGCGTTTCTGCCTCCTCCGCCATGGGCAGAAGGGGCAGCAGGGTTATGAGGGCCAGCACCGCAATCAGGGGCAGGCGGCATGTTGCGTTTGCGTGTTTCATGGCTTTATAGTAGCATGATTCTTTGAAAAAGGCAAAGGAAGAGGATAAATGTTCTCACTTCCTACATAATTTGGACGCAAATTTACAGAATTATTTGGAGAAAAGGGTAATAATTGCAAAAGGCAGGGGGCGGGGGCGGTTCGCAGAGCGAACCCTTGGCCGAAG
>CAYUHW010000380.1:0-1535 GCA_964444605.1 uncultured Christensenella sp.
TTTCTGCGGCGGGGGGATTTGAAGGAGCTGCCGGAGGGGTGGTATGAGCTGGGGGAGGGCGTGAGAGCCAGCGTTCAGCGGTACGAGACCAAGGCGGAGGAGGAACTGAGGTTCGAGACCCATGAGAAGTTCTACGATGTTCAGTATGTGGTCGAAGGCCGGGAGTTCATGGGTGTTTGCACCCGCCGGGGGCTTATAGAGGCCGTGCCCTACGATGAGGGGAACGACATCACCTTCTACGAGGATCCGGCTCTTGGCGGAAAGGTTCTGCTGGAGGCGGGGGACTACATTGTGCTGGGGCCTGAGGATGCCCACAAGCCCCGTTGCCTGGCAGGGGAAAAAATGGCCGTGGTGAAGATCGTGGTCAAGGTGCCCGTGTAAGGGCGAAAAGAGAAAAATAGCGCGGTGCTGCGGAGAAAAAGTCTTCGCAGCTTCGGCGTATTTAAAAACAGTAAGCAGGGAGGAGCCATGAAGGAAAAGAAGGAGTGCACCATTTACGACATTGCCAAGCTGGCGGGGGTGTCCGCCACCACGGTAAGCCGAGTGATCACCAACAATCCCAACGTGAAGAAGTCCACCAGAGCCAAAATCCAGAAGCTGATCGAGGAGTGTCACTACACCCCCAACGAGACCGCCCGGGGGCTGGTGAACCAGTCCTCCCGGCTCATCGGGATCCTGATTACGGACGTGCGCTTGAGCCACCATGCCGACGGCGTCTTTTACGTGGAGCAGGAGCTGGCCAGGCAGGGGTATGTGTGCCTGATTCTCAACACGGGCACGGAGGAGGAAAAGCAGGCGCGGTGCATCCAGCTGTTAAGCCAGCGGAAGGTGGACGCCGCCGTACTCATGGGCTCTATCTACCAGACGGAGACGGTGAGCAGAGCCATTGAGGCCTATCTGCCCACCACGCCTGTACTGCTGTGCAACGGGTATTTGAACTTGCCCAACGTGTACGGGGTCATAGCGGACGAAAAGAACGGGGTGGAGAACTGCGTGGAACTGCTGGCGGGGAAGGGCAAGGGGCACTTGGCCTTTATTACGGACAACGATACCCCCAGCAGCCGCATTAAGGTGCAGGGGTTTGCGGATGCGGTAAAGCGGGTGCTGCCTGAGACGGAGCCGGTGATTGTGCATGCGGAGGGTCGGCGGTACGGAGCCTACACGGCCACGCAGAAGCTGCTGGAAGAGCATCCTGAGACGGACGGCATCCTGTACGCCGACGATGTGCTGGCCACGGTGGGCTTGCACACCCTGCGGGACATGGGGAAGAAGGTGCCCAGGGATGTGGCGGTGATTGGAATCAACAACTCCTTCCAGGCGGAGCTGGCCACGCCCAGGCTCACGTCCCTGGACAATATGCTCTATGATCAGAGCCTGACGGTGGCGAGGACGATTCTGGAGCTGATGAACGGAAACCGGGTGACGAAGAAAGTGATGATCTGCTCGGAGATAGTGGAAAGGGAAAGCACGTAGCCGCAGGCAAAGCCTGCGGCAGTGAAATTCATGCAAAGCGGCGCTTTGCATGAGTGAAATAT
>CAYUHW010000381.1:0-1530 GCA_964444605.1 uncultured Christensenella sp.
TTCTTTGGAAGAAATCCCTGCCTTGGGGCATGAAATAATCATAGACGAAGCAGTACCTGCGACCTGCACCAAATCGGGGCTGACCGAAGGCGCGCATTGCGCCGTCTGCGGCGAAGTTTTGCGCTGTCAGGAAGAAATTCCCGCCTTGGGGCATGAAATAATCATAGACGAAGCAGTACCTGCGACCTGCACCAAATCGGGGCTGACCGAAGGCGCGCATTGCGCCGTCTGCGGCGAAGTTTTGCGCTGTCAGGAAGAAATTCCCGCCTTGGGGCATGAAATAATCATAGACGAAGCAGTACCTGCGACCTGCACCAAATCGGGGCTGACCGAAGGCGCGCATTGCGCCGTCTGCGGCGAAGTTTTGCGCTGTCAGGAAGAAATTCCCGCCTTGGGGCATGATGTGGAAGCCATCCCATCCATTCCGGCAACATGCACATCGGAAGGAAAAACGTCCGGATTGCGCTGCAGGCGTTGTGGGGAAATCCTTATCCAGCAGACTGTGATTCCAATGCTGGAAGACCAACCAGCGAAGGCGGATCGGTTGAAGATCCTGACCAGTGCGCCCGCCATGAATTGGCCGCTCAAACGCATTCTTGCCTTTGGCGCTACGATTCAGGAATATCATGCGATCATGGATAAATTCAAGGATGAATATCTGATCAATTTTGATGTTCTGAATTCGCCCAAATGCAATGATGGTGATCGGGAATGGATTGACCGGATCAGCGAGAATGCATGGAATCGTGCAATGAAGCTGTGCATGGCAATCGGCCAGATCTACACCGAGTGTGCGGATGGTTTAAAGATTGCTCAGCAGCGTTTGATGGGCGCCAAGGAAAAGGAGCTATGCCTTTCGCTCCGGCTTTCTCCCATGGAACTGCAGCGGGAATTCAAAGAATATGTCGGCGCTGTGAATAATCTGTTCCGCTGCCATTCTCGGGCGTTTGATTTCATGTATCCGCAGGGCCTTTTCGATTACGATATTGCAGAAGCCTTTTTCGGATCAACGGCGTTCAAACGAATTGAGCGTTACTATGGTATGGATCGTATACACGAGCTGCGCGGGGAAAGACAAGCGAAGCCCGTAGGGTTAACGGCTTCACTAAAGACGGAGGCCAGCAATCGTCGCACAAAGGTATTGGACGATTGGGAGCATCTGCGGAATTATGTGATAGATCAGTTTGACAGTCAGCCCATATTGGGGAGCATTGAACTGGCTGAAAAAGAATATCAGATGCTGATCGAATATCTTCGCCGCACATATATGAAGAAAGTGAAATCCTCTGCGGGGATAGGCGAGGATAAGGTTGTGTGCGTTGCATTGGTGCAAATCGCATTGAGATGCACGGGAGCGGCCTACTGGCCGGTTGTCGCGTCAAGCCTAGGAATCGCTCAGACGGCGGAAATGTCCTCGACGCTTGGAAAATGCTTCCTTCAAACCATGAAGAACTGCAAAAAAGCAACCTTTGCCACCAGCGAATATGTTGCATCCATAAAGCTGCATACCTTCGTTATAAACGCTTACAT
>CAYUHW010000382.1:0-1526 GCA_964444605.1 uncultured Christensenella sp.
CCTTTATGATCTACCAGATTCAGACCAAGTTCCGTGACGAGCCGCGGGCCCGTGGGGGTCTTATTCGGGTGCGTGAGTTCACCATGAAGGACGCCTACTCCTTCCACACCTCCCAGAAGGATCTGGAGCGGTACTATAAGCGCTGCTACCGTGCCTACGAGCGCATTTACGCCCGTGCGGGCATCCCCGAGGTGGTGGCCGTGGCCTCCGACTCCGGCATGATGGGGGGCAAGGTCAGCCATGAGTTCATGCTGCTGACGGACATCGGCGAGGACACCATCGTCCTTTGCACCGAGTGCAGCTACCGTGCCAACATGGAAGCGGCGGAGTGCATCATCCACAACGAAGCAAACGAGGAGGCCGCCCCCTTGACCCGGGTGGCTACCTATGAGAATAAGACCATCGACGAAGTCTGCAACTTCCTCCACAGCGAAGCCAGGAAGAGCTGCAAGGCCGTGGTCTACCAGAAAAACGAGGACGACAGCTATGTGCTCATCTTTGTTCGGGGGGATCTGGAGGTCAACGAGACCAAACTGCGGAACTACCTGAAGACCGAGGTGCATCCCGCCGTGGAAATCGACCATGCAGGCTTGGTGGCCGGCGCCATCGGCCCCGTAGGGCTGCCCCAGGGCATCACCGTGGTCTATGACCGCTCCCTGGAGGGCACGCGGAATCTGATCTGCGGCGCCAACGAGGAAGGCTTCCACATGACCGGGCTGAATATGGATCGGGACGTGCCCGAAGCCAAGTTTGTAGACGTAGCCAAGGCCGTGGTAGGCGGCGTGTGCCCCAAGTGCGGACGGCACAGCTTGACGGTGAAAAACGGCATTGAGGTGGGGAACATCTTCCAGCTTGGCCGCCGCTACACCGAAGCCATGGGCATGACCTATGACGATGAGAAGGGCAACCGTGTGAACCCCATTATGGGCTGCTACGGCGTAGGCGTGGGCCGGCTTATGGCCAGCGTGTGCGAGGAGCACCATGATCAGTACGGCCCCGTGTGGCCCATTACCATTGCCCCCTGGCAGATTCAAATCTGCGCCCTGCGTGCCGACCAGCCCCAGGTGAAGGAGGCGGCGGAGAAGCTGTATAAGGAGCTTTCCGACCAGGGCTATGAGGTGCTGTACGACGACCGCCCCGTGTCCGCCGGGTTTATGTTCTCCGATGCGGATTTGCTGGGCGCCCCCGTGCGGCTGGTGGTGTCTCCCAAGACCCTGAACCGCGGGGCCGTGGAGCTTACCACCAGGGACAAGTCCGTGAAGGAGGATGCGGCGCTGGAGAATGCCGCAGAGCGCACCAAGGAAGTGGTGGCCGCCCTGTACGCCGCCATCAACGAAAAGGTGCCCGAATCCATCTAAGGGAATATGAAAAAGCCTCCTGCGGGAGGCTTTTTTTCGTGAGGGCGGGGACGGCCTGAAGACAGTGAAATCTGTCCTGCGGACAGGTTGAGTTTTCCGCTAAATGCTTTTTGTGTGGTATAAGTCAACCCCTCAGTCAAATCTCACTTTGTTCGATTTGCCAGCCCC
>CAYUHW010000383.1:0-1523 GCA_964444605.1 uncultured Christensenella sp.
AGAATCTGGTTGCTGTCCGTTCCCGCAAGGAGGGCGATTTGGGCACCATGTCCTTCGACGACTTCCTCGCTAGACTTCAAAAGGAAGTGGCTTCCAAGTCCATCTAATTGCAAACAAAGGAAAGAGCCTCCCTTAGGAGGCTCTTTTGTATGCAGTTTTTTATGGGGCGGCGTGAAACCAGAAGACCTTGACGGGAGGAGAATCCGGGTTTCGAATAAAGCCGTGCTTTACGTGGGGCGGAAGGAGGAAGGCAGTGCCGGGAGACACGGGGTACTCCGTGCCGTCCAAAAGCACATGCCCCTGTCCTTCGATGACATAAAAGCCTTCCTGATCCTCATGCTCTCCCATGGGCGCATACTCTGTGGCGGTGTACAAGCACAGTCCTATGGAGGCGCCGTTCAAACCTCTGTCTATGAGCACGGAGGGGTTCAGTTCCTGGCTGTTTAAGTGGAAGTCGCTTACGGAAAACAATTTCATTGGCATTCGTTCTCCCTTTGCGCCGCTTCGGCGGCGTGCTTTTCCTTTTCCCGCTGTTCGATGCGGAGTTTCTCATTGAGCCGGGGCCACACAAAGCAAACCTTGCTCAGTTCCGTCACCGCTATGCCCAGCAGAAGAATATAGATGCCCGTGTAGGGAAGCAGCAGCACCACACCGCCAAAGAGGAGCACGGCGCTGACAAGCATCATGCCGATGGTGGCCTTGGGGCAGGCCGCCATAAAGAGCAGACTGTTTTTTAAATAGTGGCGGGAGGGGAGCTCCAACAGGGTCATCATGGGAGTCATGTACCCCAGCAGAGTCTGGAGCATCACCACCAGAATTCCCAGCATGATATACATGGTGGTGCCGTTTTCCGCTTCGCCCATTTGCCCGGCAAAGGTGAGCATGTAGCTAAGCAGTCCTATGGATATAAGGTACAGGGCACCGGGGAGGATTCCCTTTTTCAGGTTGGCTTTCCACTCCTTCCAATAGGTCTCCTTCCAGGCATAACCCCGGTTTCTAAGGCTCTCCGTGGCCACGGCGGCCATGCCGCAAAGTCCCGCTCCTGCAGGGGCGGCGCCCAGCAGGGTCATAAGTCCGATGATCCAAACGTTCCGAAACAGTACCCGCCCCAAAATATACAGCAGGCATGCCGGAAGGAGGCTAACCACCGTCAGCAAATTGGCATAGAACAACTCGCTGAGGTACTCCCACAGGGTGACGAAGAAGCCCAGAAACCCGTGACGGGGTTCTGCGTTGCGGGCGGCTTCCTCATCGGATATTTCGTTATAGGAGCGGCGAAACAGCTTCATGGCTTAACCCTTTACGGCACCGGCTACCATGCCTTCCACCAACTGGTTCTGGAAGATGGTGAATACCACAATGGGGGGGATAATGGACATGGTGATGGCGGCGCCCAGTACGCCGTAGTTCCAGTCCTCGCCCTTAAGAAGCGTCAAGGCTACGGAAATGGGCATAATGCTTTCTCTGGTGGCCAGGGTCTTGGCAATGGTGTACTCACCCCAGACATTATAGAAGGCGGACAC
>CAYUHW010000384.1:0-1523 GCA_964444605.1 uncultured Christensenella sp.
GTACGGACGTGTGTATAACTTCTCTGCCGGCCCTGCCATGATGCCGGAAGAGGTGCTGGAAGAAGTCGCCGCAGAGGTGCTCAACTATAAGGGCAGCGGCATGAGCGTTATGGAAATGTCCCATCGCTCCAAGGTCTATCAGCAGATTATCGATGAGGCTGAAGCAGATTTGCGCACCCTCATGCAAATCCCCGACAACTACAAGGTGCTCTTTATTCAGGGCGGCGCCACCCTTCAGTTCTCCATGATTCCCATGAACCTCATGAAGAACGGAAAGGCCGTATACATCGAGACCGGCGCCTGGTCCAAGAAGGCCATTGCCGAAGCCAAGAAGGTGGGCGAGGTCATTGTGGCCGCCTCCTCCAAGGACAGAAACTACAGCTACATCCCCGATTGCTCCGATCTGGACATTCCCGAGGATGCCGATTACGTGTACATCTGCGAGAACGAGACCATCCATGGCGTCACCTGGTCCCAGCTCCCCAACACCAAGGGGCACATTCTGGTTTCCGACCAGTCCTCCATGTTCCTCTCCCGTCCCTGCAACGTCAGCGACTACGGCCTCATTTACGGTGGCGTGCAGAAGAACATCGGCCCCTCCGGCATGGCCATCGTCATCATCCGTGAGGATCTGATTCGTGAGGATCTGATTGATCTGCCCATCTACATGCAGTACGCCACCCACGCCAACAACGGCTCCATGTACAACACCCCCAACTGCTGGTGCATCTATGTGTGCGGCAAGGTCTTTAAGTACCTGCTCAAGAAGGGCGGCCTGGAAGCCATGGAGAAGATCAATCAGGAAAAAGCCAAGGTGCTCTACGACTTCCTGGATGATTCCAAGTACTTCAACGGCACCGTAGACAAGGAGTTCCGCTCCCTCATGAACGTGCCCTTCGTCACCGGCGATAAGGACAAGGATGCCGCCGTGGTGGCCGCAACCAAGGCCGCAGGCTTTGACAATCTGAAGGGTCACAAGAGCGTCGGCGGTCTGCGGGCCTCCATCTACAATGCCATGCCTATCGAAGGCGTACAGGCGCTGGTGGACTTCCTTAAGGACTACGAAGCCAAAAACGCATAAGAAACTCTATCCCACCCAACACGCAAAGCGAGAAAGGAAACCGCAATGATTCGTATTCTGGCAGCAGACGGTATGGAAAAGGGAGCTGTAAAGGCTCTGGAAGAGAAGGGCTGTGAAGTTGTACAGCAGTTCTACGAGGTCGAGGATCTCAAGCAGGCAGTAAAGGAATTCGACGCTCTGGTCGTTCGCTCCGCCACCAAGGTGCGGGTCCCCGTCATCGACGAGGCCGCCGCCGCAGGCCGGCTGAAGATCATCATTCGGGGCGGCGTAGGTGTGGACAACATCGATGTGGACTACGCCAAGTCCAAGGGCATCGAAGTGCGCAACACCCCCCGGGCAAGCTCTCAGTCCGTAGCCGAGCTGGCTCTTGGGCACATGTTCGCCTGCGCCCGCTTTATCTCCGTGGCCGGCCACTCCATGCGGGAAGGCAAGTGGGAGAAGA
>CAYUHW010000385.1:0-1504 GCA_964444605.1 uncultured Christensenella sp.
AGGAGGCTGTTCTGCCCGCTGAGGGAAACGCTGAGAGCGTAGAGAATGGGGATGAGGGTGACAAAGCACAGGAGGATAAAGAACAGGTGAAGAAGGGACAGTCCCGCTTTCTGCCGAAGCATTTTCTTGGACGGCTGTTTCATCGGTTGTCTCCCTCCTCTCTCATCTGATATCTGGCGGAGAACACCAGCAGCAGAATGAAGATAATAATGGATATGGCCGAACTGTAGCCATAGTTGTTGGTGATGAAGGCGTTCTCGTAGGCATAGGTCAAAATGGTATGGAAGCCCGACCCCGTCTTGGCCCCTGCCTGCTGGGTGAGCAGGTATACCACGTCAAACTGCTTGAAGGTGGTGAATATGGTGATAATCACCGCCGGGGAGATAATGGGGGTAATGGCAGGGAGGGTGATGTAGCGGGTGCGCTTGAGCCAGTTGGCTCCGTCCAGCAGGGCGCTCTCGTAGTAACTGCGGTCAATGGACTGCATGGCCCCGTCCATGATCATAATCATAAAGGGAAGGGCCAGCCACAGATTCACCACGGTGCAGCACAAAAAGGCGGACACGTCGCTGCTGAGCCAGCGGACGGCCTCGTGCCCCAGCTTCTCCATCCACTGGTTCAAAAGGCCGAACTGGGTGTTGAACATCCCCGTCTTCCACAAAAGAATGGACACATACCCGGGCATGGCCCAAGGGAACATGAGCAGGGTCTTATAGACCTTCCGCCCCTTCAGGCTGGGGAGGTTCAAAAGGCTCACCAGACAAAAGGCAATGACAAGCTGGAGAATCATGCTTACCACCGTCCACAAAATGGTGGCCAGCAGGGCGGAGAGAAAGCCGGAGTCGAAGACGAACAGGGCCCGCACATAGTTGTCAAAGCCGATGAGGGAGAAGTCAAACCAGTGGTACACGTTCATGTTGGTCAGGCTGATATAGGCCGTGTAGCCAATGGGAAAGACCACCATAAGGGCAATGAGCAGCAGGGAGGGAGTCGACCAGGCGTAGGACACCAGAGCGGACTTGAAAGACTTGCTATTGTGCTTCATAGCCTTTACTTCATGGCCGCAATGAGCTGTTCCGCCTGCTTGAGGGCGGCGTCAAAGCTCTCGTCAACGTCCTTGCCGGACAGGTTCACGTCCGTCAGCAGGTTGCCGACCACCGTCCACATAACGTCCATTTCGGGGATGTTGGGCATGGGTACGGCAATCTCCGCCGTGGTGCGCATGGCCTGCACCAGTTCGTCCTGGGCTACCCGTGCATCCTCATAGCAAAGGGCGTTGGCGGGGGCACAGCCGCTGGCCAGCGCCAAATCGATGCCCACGGAGGGAGCGGTCAGGGCGGACAAAAGGGCTTTCACCGCTTCCGTCTTGCTTTCTGCGGCAAACTTCAGCACATGGATGCCCTGCACCCCGGAGTAGGGGGCCAGTGCCTTTCCCGTGGCGTTGACAAGCGGCATGGGGGCAATGCCCAGATTGATTTCGGCAGCTCGGGCGGAAGGAACCATC
>CAYUHW010000386.1:0-1497 GCA_964444605.1 uncultured Christensenella sp.
ATGTGGGAGCGGGGCTGGAGCTTCATTAAGAAGGCCGGCACCGTCATCCTGCTGTCCACCATTCTGGTGTGGTTCACCACCTACTTCGGCTTCGTAGACGGCGCCTTCCGCATGCTCAGCGAAGAGGAGATTGACAGCTCCCTGCTGGCCGCCATCGGCGGTGCCGTTGCCTGGATTTTTAAGCCCTTGGGCTGGGGTACCTGGCAGGCGGCTGTGGCCTCCATCACCGGCCGTGTGGCCAAGGAGAACATTGTAGGCACCTTGGGCATCCTCTTTGGCGGCGGAGACGGCACCGTGTATCAGAGCCTTGCTCAGGCTTTCAACGGCGTCACCGGCTACTCCTTCCTGGTATTTAACCTCCTGTGCGCTCCCTGCTTTGCCGCCATGGGCGCCATCAAGCGGGAGATGAACAATGCCAAGTGGACTTGGTTTGCTATTGGCTATCAGTGCGGCTTTGCCTACGTCATCGCCCTGATGATCAACCAGTTCGGCGGTCTGTTCACCGGGAACGTCAGCGTCATCGGCCTTATCGCCGCCGTGGTGTGCTTGGTTGGCATGCTCTACATGCTCTTTAAGCCCTATAAGGAAGCCGGCAAGCTCACCGAAAAGGTGCGGGTATAAAAAAGCCAAATCTAAGGCAAAGGAGGAATCACAATGCTGAACTGGTTGACAAACAATTTCGGAACACTCTTGGTGCTGTTGGCCCTTGGGGCTGTGGTGGCGGCCATCGTCATCCATCTGGTGCGGGAGAAACGGCAGGGGAAGTCCTCCTGCGGAGCAGGCTGTGCCCACTGCGCCATGGCGGGCATGTGCCACAAAAGCAAACAGGCGTAAACACGCGGGGGAGGCGGCAGTGCTTCCCCTGCTTTTGTGAGAAACAGACTGTAAACAGAGAGGAATCCATATGTATAAAACTACGCTGAAAATCGAGGGCATGGCCTGCGGCATGTGCGAAGCCCATGTGTGCGATGCCCTGCGCAAGGCTTTAATGCCGAAAAAGGTCACCGCCTCCCATAATAAGGGTGAGGCCGTGGTGATTAGCGAAGCACCCATAGAGGAGGCCGCTTTTGCCGCCGCATTAAGGGGCACGGGCTACGGTCTTTTGTCCGTCAACGCCCAGCCCTACAAGAAAAAGGGACTCTTCGGATTTTTAAGGAAATAGCAGGAAAGCATAGAAAAAAGTTCTCGGCAACGGGAGCTTTTTTAGCGGGAAGAAGGGGGCGGGGGAAGGGGTTCGCAAAGCGAACCCTGCCGTGCCAAGGCACGGCAGAGAACGGCTCCGCCGTTCCTTCCCCCGCCCCCTAAGCTGTAGTAAAAAGAAAAAATTATCTCTGCGCCGCCGGAGCCTGCATATTCTCCGTAAGGGAACGGAGGGCTCCTAAGGCGGCGGCGGAATCGGTAAAGATATTTTCAAAGAAAGCGGCAGGCTTTCCCTGAGGATCATAGAGAATTTTGCTGTGGAGCCGGTTGTGTCACATGCAGGCGGGGAATCCTCCC
>CAYUHW010000387.1:0-1492 GCA_964444605.1 uncultured Christensenella sp.
ATCCATCATACCAGAAGCAGTGTGAAAGCCGTTATTGTAAATTCGATTATTCTTTTGATTTTCCGCTCTGTTTTCCATATTTCATCCGTTTTACGATAGACAAAGCGAATTTTCGATTGTATAATAGGGATACGTTTTTATATTCGACTTGTAAAAAGGAGAACACCCCATGACCACGGATACCCGCCTTGCAGTTTTTCAGGAATTGGTGGCCTGCTGCCACAATCTCTATCTGTGGACATACGACAGTACCATGCACCTGCTGTCCAGCAGTTGTCCCGATGCGGAAAACGTGGTGCGGTTTATTCAGTTCGACAGCATCAACGGCACTTTGTTGGACTTTGTAAAAAATCACACCAAGCCTGTCATTATGACGGACACCATAGGGCTCATGTGGCTATGCTCTCCGGAAAAGGACAGAGGCGAGCTGCGGCGCATTCATGTGCTGGGCCCCTTCTTTACGGACGATGATGTAGCCCGCCAGATTGGCCGCCGTCTGCGGGATATGAAGCTGGAGCCGTCCATGAGCAGGCAGGCTCTTGCCTTTCTTCAGTCTCTGCCGGTCATCTCCCTGAACCGCATCTTTGAGTACGCCATCATGCTCCACTTCTGTACCACAGGAGAGCGCATCAACGTCAGCGAGCTTCACTACCGCAAGAGCAAGCAAAAGAAAATCGATGCGGATGCCGTCCCCGAGGATTTAAAAATCCACGGTACCTATGCCGCCGAGCAGGAAATGCTTCGCATGGTGCGGGAGGGGGACTTAAACTATGCAAAGCAAATGAGCAGGCTCTCCATGACGGGAAACTTCGGCCGACTCAGCAAGAATCAGGAGCGGAACAATAAGAACCTGATACTGGTAGGCATCACTCTCTTTGCCCGGGCGGCCATTGAGGGCGGCGTTTCCCCGGAAACCGCACTGACCCTATCCGATCGATACTTTCAGAGTGTGGAGGACTGCCGCACCATGACAGAGCTTATGGAAATCAGCACCACCATGGCACAGGATTATGTGGAGCGTGTCCACCGCCGCAAGCAGGAAAGCGGGATTTCCGAACCCATTCGCAGCAGTATGGAACATGTGGAACTGCACCTTACGGAGGAGCTGAGTCTGAAACATTTGGCGGAATTGGCCGGATATTCCGAATATTACTTCAGCAAGCGTTTTAAAAAGGAGACCGGCACCACACCCAAGGCCTTCATTCAGAAAAAGCGGCTGGAACGGGCAAAATTCCTCCTGCGCACCACCCAAACCAGAGTGCAGGACATTAGCGAAAGTTTGTGCTTCGGCTCCCAGAGTTACTTTGCCGATGTCTTCCGCCGTGCCGAGGGTATCAGCCCCACGGCCTACCGGGAGCAGTTCCGAAACCGCACCCCCGCCCAAAACTGACTATCCCCTAAAATCCCCCCGGCTTTTTAGGCAACTGTTTTATGTAAGGATATGGTCTTGGCTCTCCCCCACAGGGAGAGCCAAGGGATGTTCGCACGGTAT
>CAYUHW010000388.1:0-1490 GCA_964444605.1 uncultured Christensenella sp.
GTACACAAGTGTAGGCTGGACTGCTTACACCGACCATCCAGATGTTCTGCGGCAGTGGTCTGGAAACTCCATTTGGACAGATACAGCCATGTTCGCCAGAGCGGCATCATATCAAAAAGACTCCCCACGAGGAGGAGTCTTTCGCAATAAGGCTCTTACATTATGACAGATTGTTTCTAAACTCGTTGGCGCTCATTCCTTCCAGCTTTTTAAAAGTTCTGGCAAAGTGTGCCGTATCCGAATACCCCACCATCTCCCCAATCTGTCCGATTTTCAGGCTGGGGTCCTTCAAAAAAGACTTTGCTTTTTGAATGCGGATAGAATTCAGCAGGTCATAAAAACTTTTTTCACTATATCGGTTCAAAAGCTTTGACAGATGCCACTGGGACACATAACAATAATCCGCCACCATTTGCAGCGTTAGCTTTTCGGCATAGTGCTCTTCCATAAAATGAGTAGCTTGATTGACGATAAAGCTACCGGCGCTGGCATTCGGCTCATCCTCGCTATGTGCAGGGCAGATTTTATTTAGATGCTTAACGGCAGTTTGCAGTGCCTCGTTGATTTCGTCCATTTTGGAAGGCTTCAGCAAGAACCGGGTTACGCCCAACCGAATGGCTTCCTGGGCATAAGCAAAGTCCCGATACCCGGTCAGCACGATTACCTGCATGTCAGGAAATTCACTGCGGAGACCGGCTAGCATAGTCAATCCATCATCCCCCGGCATGCGAATATCCGTAAATAGAATATGCGGGTTGGTTTTCTGCACCAGCTCACGGCCGGAAACGGCATCATGGGCAGTTCCCACAACCATGCAGTCATACTCTGCCCATTTCACAACCCGACGCAAGCCTTCCAGAATAATGGCCTCATCATCTATCAACACTACCCGGTACACAATCTGTCCTCTTCCCCATCTTTTTCGTTATCATATACCATTTGCGGTTTAAAATCAACCTTTAACCGCTCCGGCAGTGAGGCCCTTGATAATATGCTTTTGCAGGCAAACGTACACGATGAGAACCGGTACCACCACCAGCACCACGGAGGCCGCCATCAGACCGTAGTTGACACCTGCTTGAGAGCTGATTTCATTGAGCAATCCCGTAATAGTTCTCTCCTGCGGATAACGCAGGAAGAAAGACTGGGTAAACAAGTCATTGTAGCTCCACAGGAAGGCGAAAATTGCCACAGTGGCGAAGGAGGACTTTGCAGTCGGTACAATGATTCTAAAGAAAATCTGGAACACATTACAGCCGTCCAGATAGGCGCTTTCCTCCAGCTCCACGGGAACGGACTGAATAAATCCCATTAGAATCACGATGGCAAAGCATAGGTTCCCGGCAATTTGCGGCAGAACGGTTGCAAGCAAGCTGAGCCAGCGGTTCCCCGTACCTGCAATACCAAGCACCACCTGCATTCTAAAGACCGGAATAATGGTGGAAAACACAGGAAACATCATGCCGGCCATAATCATGCTGTACAGTATC
>CAYUHW010000389.1:0-1459 GCA_964444605.1 uncultured Christensenella sp.
CTTAAAGGGATCGTCAATATAGAACTTGGAGAACTGAATGAAGGCACGGTTCTCCCCTGCCGCATCGGGCACCGCATTGGTCAGCACGGTGACGGTGATGTCCTTGTGGGTTTCAATGCGGTCGGAGGTATCGTACTGGTTGCGGTTGTTGGGATCCTCACGCATGAAGGTATCGTAGCCCTTAAGGCCAATCTCCTCTGCGCTGGCGTCAAGGCCAAGGTACACGGTGACGCAGGCCTGGGCAATCTTCCGTGCATTCATGGCCTTGCGGTCATACTCGGGCACGTTCTCAGGCTCCATCATGCGGTCAAAGACCACGTGGGGCATCAGGTTGGAAATAACCCGCTCACAGGGAATAAAGGTGCCGTCGGCCAAGGTTACGCCCTGCACGGCGCCGTCCTTCACGTTAATCTTCTTCACCTCGGTATTATACCAGATGTCCCCGCCCATGGAGCGGATGGCGGCGTCAAAGGCCATGGAAACTTCATGGCTGCGGTTGCGGGCAATCCAGGGCTTCTGGGTCAAGTATACGTAGGTCATAAACGCATACACGGCAAAGGACATCTTGGCGGAGTTGGCGGAAATGTAGGTCCAGTAGGACTCATAGATGTTCTTGGCCTTTTCGGGCACGCCCAAAAGATCCAGAACCGTCTCCACATCCTGCGGCACCAGCTTCATCAAATCCCCGTACTTGGCCAGCATCACGACCTTTTCCAAGGGGGAAGGATGGTTGTGCCGCTCGCCCAGCCAGGCTACGCCGTCTACCAGCATGCGGGAAAGCTCCATCACGTTGGTCATGGACGGACGGCTGCCGGGCACCTGCCGCTCCATCTCGTCCAAGAAGGCCTCTACGCCCACGGGCATCTCTACGTTGAAACCCTTTTCAGGGTCGGTTGCCACGGCGCAGAAGGCTTCGTTAATGGGAACCCAGTCCACATCCAGCTTGTAGCCGTCCAGCAGTTCGCGAACCGCACCCCGAGGCGTTCCGTTTTCGCCCGGCCCCATCTGGCACATTTCGTGCAAAGTCGCCTCAAATTCATAAGCGCCTCTGCGGAAGCTGGTAGCACAGCCTCCGGGCAAATTGTGCTTCTCCAGCACCAGCACCTTCTTGCCTTCTTTGGCAAGATAGGCCGCTGCGCTGAGTCCGCCGCAGCCTGCACCCACGACAATAACGTCATAAGTTTTTGCTTGCATAGTGTCGTACCCTCCCGTAAGGAAAAATTTTGGTATACCCATGTATAAGTATATCATGAATGCACAGAAATTCAACCGCATCAAAGAAAGAATGGGGGAAAAATTTAATCGCAGAGAGTAAATATACCGGTTGCCATTGAAATAGGGAGAGGATTTGTCGGCTGGTTATTAAGTTATAACGAAAACAGCAGGAGCTGCAGCATTTACCCAAGCCCAGCCCTGCTGTTTTTTGGCAGAGAACGGGGACAAGATGGCCTTCACCCTT
>CAYUHW010000390.1:0-1457 GCA_964444605.1 uncultured Christensenella sp.
TAAACCAACGGTCAGTTAAAATTGAGCCGATTGTACCTATGATGCCTTTTTCATCTCTTGTGGAAATGTTGTCTGCCCTGTTGCGGCCTCGATTTTAACAGCGTGAACGGATTGCCTCATGCCTGTACGTGTGGGCTCTTGATATACCCAAGTGCCGATTTTCATTTTAAAGACAGAAATTGTATTGCCTATGAGAGAAGTTCGGCAGGTAAGCGCCGGTATGCACGCTTTCAACATTTCCCAAGGTACATTGCTTCCGTATATTTGCAGAGTCTCGGCAATCGCATGCCCTTGCCGTTCAACGAACATACATTGGCAGACTCTTTTTTTAAAAAAGAAGTGCCTCTGCTTCGGCTTTATGGAGACGGGATGAGATAGAATCGGAGTGTAAATCTGCATAAAAATGCGCACGAAATTGAATTAAATGATGCCGAATGGTTGCATTTCTCTTCCCCATACGGTAAAATGAGGCAGAAAGAAAGGAACTTTCAGGAAAGGAAACGAACTCATGTTTACGGTGTATCATTTTATATGGCTGGCCATATGCTTGCTTTTTTGCAGTGTAGCCTTATGGCAGCTAAAAAAGCATAAGCCCGCTTTAAAAAAGGTGTTGTCCTGGGCTTGCATCGGCTGTATTCTTTCGGAAACGGTCAAAACCCTAAGCGTCCTGGAAATGGTGCCCTCTGCCGACGGAGCGTCCATGCATCTGTATCTGGAGATGCAGCATTTGCCTTTGCACCTATGCTCCATTCAGCTTCTGTTTATCTTTTATTCCCGCTTTGCTAAGGAAAGCAAGGCCAAGGAAATCCTGTTGGCCTTCATGTATCCCTCCTGCACGCTGGGGGCGTTCTTTGCCATCCTGCTTCCGTCCATCTTCTCTACCAGCATCGAGCCCTATCAGGCCTTTACCCATCCGCTGGCCTATCAGTTCTTCCTTTACCATGCCATGCTGGTGGTGCTGGGGCTGTACATTGCCATGTCCGGTGAAGTGAAAATCAGCGGAAAGCATTATTTCTACAGCCTTGGCATTCTGGGCGTGCTGGCCTTTATAAGCCTCTACTTAAATTCCATGTTCGCCGTACCCACCTATGCAAACGGCGAACTGATGAGCGTAGAGTATTCCACCAACTTCTTCTTCACTCAGAATACGCCCATAGGCATTGAACTGTACACCAAGGGAGAATGGTTCCTCTATATGGCTATTATCCTAACCCTTGCTTTGGTGCTCATCGGATTATTCTATCTGCCCTTTGCCCTTCGGGAGCGGAAGGCCAAGAAAGCCGCTTAAAAATCAACTGCCCTTCATCCTCAGGCTCGGAAAACGCTTCCGAGCCTTTTTTCATGTTCACCGCTGCCGATTCAGTACAATAACCGGGAGAGAAGGAAAACGGGATCCTTCCATGATGAAAAAATAACAAGTTATCACCCTGAAATTACTTGACAAAACCAATCAAATT
>CAYUHW010000391.1:0-1454 GCA_964444605.1 uncultured Christensenella sp.
TTCCCCCCGGTGCCAAAGAGAAGGGCTTCGCCCTTCCGCCGCCCCGCCTCCCTTTTATAACCAAGTCCATAATGCAATTAACTCTCTCACATCTTCGCATATTCCCTTTATTTGTGCCCATAAGAAAAAGCCCGGTCTCCCGGGCTTTTGGTTTATGCTTAGTTGTTGGGGTAGGGTTCCAGGAAGGCGTGGAAGTGGCGCATGGGCAAGTCATGTCCCTGGACGATGCGCATATTGGGGATGCTCTCCCTGTCCTCATACAATGCCTTCACGGCGGCGATGACATAGTCCATATGCTCCCGAGAGTACATGCTCCGATTCACCGCAAAGCGCACCACGTTGCACACCTCTGCCTGCTGTTCGGGGGTCTTCAGATCATACTCCATGGAGTAATCCCCCAGCTCGCTGACCCGAATGCCGTAGCGGCGAATGAGCTCCAGAGAGAAGCCTTCTCCGGCGAAGGTCTCGTGACCCCGCTTGCCGTCAAAGAACTCGTCCATATTGATATACACCCCGTGGCCGCCGGCAGGAAGCACCACACCCTTGACCCCGGCCTTGTAGAAGCCCTGCGCCAAATATTCGCACTGGCGAACCCGCTCATCCAGATAGTTGAAGTCACAGCACTCATAGAGGCCCACGGCCAAGGCCATGATGTCGTGGCCGGACATGCCGCCGTAGGAATCGTTGCCGAAGCAGGAAATCTGCTTGACCTTAATGCGGATGCCCACGTCCCGCAGGAGGGTGCCGTCGGGGGCGAAGTCGGAGAACTTCTTCCAGAAGTAGCCCTTGTCCCTAAAGGCCAGAATGCCGCCCATGTTGGAGTGGCCGTCCTTCTTCAAAGAGGCGGTGAAACCGTCGCAATAGGAGAACATTTCCTTGGCGATTTCGGGGATGGACTTGTCGGCGTAGCCCTCCTCGTTCATCTTAATGAAGTAGCAGTTCTCGGCCCAACGGGCGGCGTCCAGCATGAAGGGAATCTCATAGCGGTGGGCAATGCGGGCGGTCTCCCGAATGGAGTGCATGGACACGGCCTGACCGCAGACGGTATTGTTGGTAACGGTGGTGTAAATCATGGGGATGTTTTCCGGCCCCACGGCATCGATGAGCTGCTGGAGCTTCTCCAGATCCATGTCGCCCTTAAAGGGGTTCTTGGGATAGGAGCCGCCCTCGGGTACCTCAAAGAGGAGTTCCTTGTGGAACAGGTTCCGGGGGATGGAGCCCATCTGCTTGATGTTGCCCTCGGTGGTGTCGAAGTGACCGTTGGAGGGAATGGTGAAGGCCTTGCCGGGATACCGCTCGGCCATAATCTGCTTGACGATTTCGAAGAGTACGGACTCTGCCGCCCGTCCCTGCTGGAGGATGAAGGTGTTGGGGCGCTCCAACTGAGCGGAACCGCCGTTGAACAGGCCGCCCTCGTACTCGCAGAGATACACTTCGTCCATGAGCTTTTCTAC
>CAYUHW010000392.1:0-1454 GCA_964444605.1 uncultured Christensenella sp.
ATCCAGTGTGGGCGGAATGGGTACATGAGCATAGTCCACCAGCAGGGTGCGCAGTACCTGACCAATACCCAGAAAACCGCCGCTGTAGAGGGAAATGGGGACGATAAACAGGTTGACCCCTGCGGCAAAGATTAAGGTGCCCAGCACGGCGGTGCCAAGGCGTTTTGCATAGGCAGAAACACTTTGTTTCATGAACGACATACCCTTTCTGTTGGGATTCCCGTAGCATTATAGGCAGACTTGATGTCTTTTGTCAATTCCCACGGGGAAATATATTCCCGTATTGCACGGAAGGCGGTTTTCTGGTACAATGACCGTGATAGTTTTCAAAAGATATCGGTGGAGAAGAAATCTTTTCATGAAATTAGCGTCTCTGATGAACATTTTGCCGGGGGTCACCGCCATTGTCGGCGGCGGCGGAAAAACCACCCTGATGCATACCCTTGCCGAGGAGCTTTGCGGCTGCGGGCGGGTGATTCTCACCACAACTACTCATATTTTCCCCTCCTCCGTGTACCCGGTGCTGACGGCGGCTTCCAAAGAAGAGGTTCAAAGCGCCCTGTCCGCTTATCCCGTTGTCTGCCTTGGCACCCCCGATGCAAACGGAAAGCTCACCGCCCCCGCCCTCCCCTTTTCCGTCCTTTCCGCTTTGGCCGATTATGTACTGGTTGAGGCCGACGGCTCCAAGGGGCTGCCCCTAAAAGCCCACGCTTCTTATGAACCCGTTATCCCCTCTGAAGCGGAACAGGTGATTTTGGTGCTGGGCGCAGACGGCTTCGGAAAGCCGATAAGGGAGGTGTGCCACAGGAGCAGTCTTTACGCTTCTTTGGCAGAAGAACGGGAAGATGCTCTTGTCACCCCCGCCATGGCCGCCAAGGTAATTCAAAAGGAAAAAATCGGCACCCGCCTCTTTATCAATAAATCAGAAACCGAGGAGCAAATACGGGCCGCCTCGGCACTTACCCAATATCTCTCCTGCCCCGTTATTGCAGGAAGCCTTCACAAGGAGGAGTATGTATGCTTGCGTTGATTCGGGGCGCCGGGGACTTGGCCAGCGGCATCGCTTTGCGCTTATGGCGAAGCGGCATGGATGTAATCATGACGGATTTACCCATGCCCACGGCCATACGGCGCACGGTGTCCTTTTCGGAAGCCTTGCGACTGGGGGAAACTACTTTGGAGGACATTCGAGCCGTAAAGGCAAGCAGTGTTGAAGAGGCGGCTGCTCTGCTAAAGAAAAAATGCATTCCCGTGCTGGCGGATCCAAACTGCGCCTGCCGTTCCCTTTTACGGCCTGATGTACTGGTGGATGCCATTTTGGCCAAGCGGAATTTGGGCACTTCCATAACCGATGCCCCCATAGTCATCGGGGTGGGGCCGGGCTTTACCGCCAATGTGGACTGCCACGCCGTAGTGGAAACCATGCGGGGACACACTATGGGACGAGTTTACTA
>CAYUHW010000393.1:0-1451 GCA_964444605.1 uncultured Christensenella sp.
GAACTTGCTGATCTTGTTGCAGGTGTCCATGGAGTCGTTGCCGCCAATGTAGAAGAAGTAGCGGATGTTGCGCTTTTTGAAGACTTCCAGCAGACGCTCATAATCCGTAGCATCCACTTCGGGATCCTTGAGCTTGTAGCGGCAGGAGCCCAGAGCAGAGGAAGGAGTCTGCAGCAGCAGAGCCAGCTCCTCAGGGTCTTCCTGATTCATGTCGTACATTCTATCGTTCAGAATGCCCTTGATGCCGTTGGCGGCACCGTATACACGGGTGATCAGGGGATTCTTGAGGGCGGCTTCGATGACACCGTAAGCACTGGCATTGATCACGGCAGTGGGGCCGCCGGACTGACCCAGCAGGCAGGCGCCTTTGAGTTCATTCATAATGGTGTTCCTCCGAATTTCACAAAAATACCTGTTTATATTATATAAAAACTTCCTTACAATTGCAAGATGTATTTTGACAAAAAAGCATAGTAATCCTCTTATTTTTTCAAATATAGACGGACTTTTTGGAAAATTTCCGCCTGACAGTCACAAAGACCCTGCGGCTTTCGTATTATGGGGTATGCGGGAGAGTCCCGTAAAACACAAAGGAGGTACCATACCGGTATGTTCGGCTCTAACAATCTCATGTGGGTATTGGTGCTGCTGCTCATCTTGGGCAACGGCGAGGAAGGAACCTGCGGCTGTAACTGCAACACCCTGATTTGGCTGCTGCTGTTGTCCCGCTACTGCGGAAATGATGTCAACTCTTCCTGCGGTTGCGGCTGCGGAGGCAGTGTGCGTCCCTCTTCCTGCGGCTGCTGAGGAAGGAGGCTCCTATCCTTCGGGCAAACGATTGCTTTTGAAGGATAAAAATTGATTTTACGGCCTGCTTGTGATATGATAAACTATCTATTGCAAGGAGGCCGTATTTACGGTGAAGTCTTTGCACAAGAAAGATAAGAAGGGCTGAAAGGCTATGATTTTGCTGAACAACCGACAGGCCGTCCCCGGAAGCAGGGTGATTGTGGGCATGTCCGGAGGCGTAGACAGCGCCGCCGCCGCCTTGCTTTTAAAGGAGCAGGGCTGTGATGTGACCGCCGTTTTCATGAAGAACTGGGAGGAAGAGGACGGCCCCTGCCCGGCGGAACGGGATTACGAGGACGTGCGCAGTGTCTGCGAGGCACTGGATCTCCCCTATTACAGCGTGAATTTTGCTGAGGAGTATAGGGAGCGGGTCTTCTCCTATTTTCTGGACGAATACAAGCGGGGGCGCACTCCCAACCCCGATGTGCTTTGCAACTGCGAGATTAAGTTCAAGGCCTTTTTGGACTTTGCTCTGCAGTCGGGAGCCGACTATATGGCCACGGGGCACTATGCCCGCTTGAATGTGGACGGAGGCTATCCCCGCCTTCTGCGGGCCCTGGACGGCGGAAAGGATCAAACCTATTTTCTGGCGGGACTCACCC
>CAYUHW010000394.1:0-1425 GCA_964444605.1 uncultured Christensenella sp.
GTTTATGTCTGTCATGCAGGCAGACAACTTCCTTGGGCCATATGAATTCATCCAAAAAATTTACAAGCCCCTGCAAATGGACACAGGCGACTTTGCCTTAGTGGTGGACAAGGACACCAAGAAAGGATATTTCATCTTTGACCGTCCCCACTTCGAAGTAGTGACTGCAACACTGAATGATACTTATACGGGGGTTACCGGCGAATATTCTGAACACTTTGAGAATATGCAGCCGCCTTTGGCACGGGAGGCACCAACTTATTTTGAGAAGGATGGAATCCGTTATCTCTATACCTCCGGTACCACAGGCTACTGTCCCAATCCCAGTCAGGTGTGCCGTTTTACGGATTGGCACGGAGAATATGAAGACATGGGCAATCCATGCATCGGCGACACGGATGGCACCAGCTTTTACAGTCAGTTCACCTGTGTGCTGAAGGTTCCGGGAACGGATTTGTATATTGCCATGGCAGACCGTTGGATGCCCACAGCCTTTGGAAAATGGCTCACAAGAAAGAGCAATCAACGCTCCTTCGCCAACAGCAAAGCGCAGAGCCCTGCCGCACCGGATCGGAGTCCCAAGACTTCCGGTAAGCTCTCCGGGAAAAAGCAGCTTCACATTGAGAACACCAGCATCGCCCGGTATGTCTGGCTTCCCATTGAGTGGCAGGACGGTAAACCAATGGTTCGCTGGCATGACGAATGGTGTATCGAGGACTTCATATAAAGCTGAATTGCACGAAAGCAATTGAATCATAAGGAGGCCAAAATGAAAGACGTAAAATTTCTCAGTAAGGGACTGTTTGAAAAAGACTTCATGCAGTCCAAAGCGATTACCCGGAATATGACCGCCAGAGAAAAATTTCTCGGATATATTCTGGGACCCGCTTTTGTGGTAATCTATAACTGTATGATTAGTTACCTGCGGGAAATTTTCTATGTGGATGTCTGGCAGTTTGACATCATTTTTGGAAGCGGCGCTTACATGGCTATGCACACCACTGCCATGGTGCTAAGTACCATTTCCGGTTTGCTGATTGGTTATTTGACATCCCATACCACATCCCGTGCCGGTCGAATCAGGCCCTACGTACTGATTGGGTCTCTAGTCATGGCAATCTTCGGCGTAGCCATGTTCTGGAATCCCTTTGATTTCTCTAACAAAACCGGATTTTTGTGTTGGGTCTATTTCACCAACATCTGCTTTTACGCAATTGGAACTGCAATGTTCAATTTGCGTGTCTATATGCTAGCATTAAGCACCCGAAATGTGCGGGATCGAGACCAAGTGACCACCATTCGAAACTCCGTGGACTACATGGTTCCCGGCATGTTCGTTGCCGTTCTGGTGATGGGTATATTGTACTACATGTTCCTGCAGGTGGGCCAATATGCGGCTGACGGCACGCTGATTGGCTATCAGGT
>CAYUHW010000395.1:0-1423 GCA_964444605.1 uncultured Christensenella sp.
GGTGCTGGTGGTGGGCAACATCAACGATTTCAGCAATTAAAATAAGGAGAATGAAAGCCGCTTCTCTCGTCTTTTGAGGAGCGGCTGTTTTACTGATATGAACCCAAGAGCCATTATCACTTTGGAATTTGATAAAATCCGCGCCATGGCCGCCCAGCATACTGCTTCCCAAATGGGTCGGGAGCTGACGGAAAGCCTGCTGCCTGCGGATTCTTTGCAGGAAGCGGAAAACCTGCTGAAACAGACCCTGGAGGCCGAGAGCGTGTATCGGCGCACAGGGCGCAGTCCCGTGGATGCCTTCCCGGACATCCGCCCCATATTGAAAAAGATTCCTGCCGTGTACGCCCTGTCCATGGGAGAACTTTTGCAGGTAAACCGCTGTTTAAAAGTCTCCAGACAGGCACGGGACGTATTGCTCAACGGGGACGGAGAAGGTCTTTTAAAGGTCTTTGCCAACCGCCTTTCCAGCCAGGAATACATAGAAAACGAAATCAGCCGCTGTATTCTCTCCGAGGATGAGATGGCAGACAACGCTTCCCCGGAGCTCAACCGCATTCGGCGGCAGATGAAGCTGACCACGGAGAAGGTGCGGGAGAAGCTGAACAGCATCCTCCACAGCAGTACCTACCAGAAGTATCTGCAGGATCCCATTATCACCGTGCGAAACGGCCGCTACGCCATCCCCGTAAAGGCGGAGCACAGAACCCAGATTCCCGGTTTGATTCATGACCAGAGCAGTTCGGGACAGACCCTGTTCATCGAGCCTTCGGCGGTGGTGGAGCTGGGGAACGAGTTTAGAAAACTTCAGCTGGATGAAAAGAAGGAGATGGACAGGATTTTGGCCGGGCTCACCTCCCTTCTTGCCCCTGAGGCAGACGCTCTTTACGATAGCCTGTACATCCTCTCCCGGCTGGACTGCATTTTTTCCAAGGCCATGCTGGCGCGGGACATGTACGCTATTTGCCCCAAGCTGAATGATTGCGGGTTCATTCGCCTTGTAAAGGCACGGCATCCCCTTATTGACGAAAAGAAGGTAGTCCCCATTACCATGTGGCTGGGAGACGAATTTGACACCCTGATTATCACCGGCCCCAACACCGGCGGCAAGACCGTCACGTTGAAAACCGTAGGCCTTTTCACCCTCATGGCCCTCAGCGGTATGTTTATTCCTGCCGACGAGGGCAGTGAGCTCAGCTTCTTTGAGGAGGTCTTTGCAGACATCGGCGATGAGCAGTCCATTGAGCAAAGCCTGTCCACCTTCAGCTCCCACATGACCAATCTGGTCAACATCCTCTCTCAGGCGGATCGGGATGCCCTGGTGCTG
Source organism: uncultured Christensenella sp. (assembly GCA_964444605.1). Lineage (GTDB taxonomy): Bacteria > Bacillota > Clostridia > Christensenellales > CAG-138 > RUG472. The sequence continues at coordinate 1,325 of CAYUHW010000395.1, forward strand.
GTGGATGAATTGGGCGCAGGGACGGATCCTCTGGAAGGTGCCGCCCTTGCCCAGGCCATTTTGGAGTATCTGCAGCAGCAGGGCGCCAAAACCATGGCC
>CAYUHW010000396.1:0-1422 GCA_964444605.1 uncultured Christensenella sp.
CCCGTAGAAAATACCTACGAAATTCTGCTGTAACCCTTTTAGGAGCCCCTGAGGGGCTCTTTTTTGTGCGCAAAAAAGGGACGGCAAGCGTCCCCTGCGGCTTTTATTCCCTTGGCACCTGCAGTTCCCGTCCGTGGGACAGGCGGCGGTACAGGGCGCAGAGAAAGCGGAAATACTCTTTTTCCCGCTCCTTATAGCCGCTGACAATCTTTTGCGCCGTCTCCAGGGCCAATACATGCTCTTCCCGTGAAATAATCCCCGCTTCCAAGGCCTCCTCCAACTCCTCCCTGTCCAAAATGCGGGGCTGTCCCCATGGAGCGGCGGTCACATCCAGCTTCATGTCCCAGAAGAAAGGGGCAAGGGGGTCGGTAAAGTCATTCTCTCTGGTGATGTCAAAATAGCTCTCCAGCAGCCTGTCCTCCCTATCTACAAGCACCGTCAGCCACCAGTGCTCCCCCTTGGGGGCAAGCTGCAGCCAGCGGTAGCCGCCATCGGCAATGGTCAAAGACCCCTTGGGAGAGGGCACTGCCAAGGGCTTGGTCACAGACCCAATGTATAAAAGCCCGGCTACCCCAAAAAAACCGTCTCCTTCCACCGCCTCCACAGCAAGGTGCGTGTCCTGCATCCAGCTCCATTCTCTCCGCCCAAGAGTCTTTTTCTCCAGCCTCATACCCATTCCTCTTATTTTCACGGCACGGTCTTGCCATTCCATTTTCATATGCGCTCGCTTCGTGCGCCCATTGTATCAAACCGGTTTGCCGAAATCAACAGTTTTCAGAAAAGGAAAAAGCCGTCGCAGCGCAACGGCTTCTTGGTATCAATTCCTTATTCCCACTCAATGGTGGCGGGGGCTTTGGGGGTCAGGTCGTAGAGCACGCGGTTGATGCCGTCCACCTCGGAGGTGATGCGGTTTACAATCTTGTGGAGGACGGGGTAGGGGATTTCCTCGATGGTGGCGGTCATGGCGTCGCGGGTGTTGATGGCGCGGATGATGGCGGGCCAGCCTTCGTAGCGGGCGCCGTCTTTGACGCCTACGCTCTTGATGTCGGGGATGGCGATAAAGTACTGCCATACCTTTTCGCTAAGGCCGCAGAGGGCGAACTCCTCCCGCAAAATGGCGTCTGCCTCCCGCAGGGCATGGAGTCTGTCCCGGGTGATGGCGCCCAGGCAGCGAACGCCCAAGCCGGGGCCGGGGAAGGGCTGGCGATAGACCAGGCTGTGGGGGAGACCCAGAGCCTCGCCGACCACACGCACCTCGTCCTTAAACAGCAGTTTGACGGGCTCCACCAGCTCCATGGCCATCTCCTCGGGAAGACCGCCTACGTTGTGGTGGGACTTTACGGGCTTACCGCTTTCCTTTGCCTTAATGGACTCCAGAATGTCGGGGTAAATGGTGCCCTGAGCCAGGAAGGAGATGCCCTC
>CAYUHW010000397.1:0-1407 GCA_964444605.1 uncultured Christensenella sp.
AAGTGGAACACCTTGGCTTCGTCAATGAGCCCCAGGTTCAGCTCCTCAAAGCGAAGCTGCGTGTCTGCGCCGGGCTTGCGGGCGAAGGAAAATTCCCGGTTTCCGGTTTCGTCGATGGTGACAAAGGCCAGGGTAGTAAAGGTTTCGGGGTCTAAAACGATGCCCTCCGTGCCGATTCCCGCCTTGTCCAGTGTCCCCACCAGAAGCTTGCCGAAGGTGTCGTCGCCCACCTTGCCCAGCAATGCGGTTTTGGCGCCGTACTTACTCAGAGCCGCCAAAAAATTGGCGGGTGCGCCGCCGGGGTGAGCGGCCATGGTGGGATAGCCGTCGGAATCGGTGGAAACGGGGGCAAAGTCAATGAGCAGTTCGCCCAAGGCAACCACGTCAATCATAGGATTTCCTCCTTAAAACATCGAAATCGTCCAAGTGTTGCAATAGATTCCTTTCGGTTCCAGCTGAATCATGTCGCTTTTGCAGGTTAATTCCTCAATCACATCCTGCCGAGCCGGAAGGGAGGTCCAAGGCTCGATGCATACATAGGGCGCATGGGTATGGGGCATGTGCCAGATGCCAAGGTAGGGCATCTGCGGGTAGGAAACCGTCACCCCGCGGCCGCTTTTCTGAGAGCGCAGGGTAATGCTGCGGTCCATGTTTTTCAGAATCACCGCATCCTCGTTAAACATATCATGGCTTAGGTGCATTCTGCGGCCTTCCTCCAGAGGATATGCTTCGTCTCGGCCGCTGAGATACACCGCCGGGGTGAACCCTACCCGATCCGGATGACAGCACCGGGAAAATTCCAGCACATAGTCCGTAAACGCCTCTCCCTCCTTTAGGGGCACCCGAAAGCCGGGATGGCCGCCAATGGCAAAGGGCATGATTCTTTCGCTGTGATTTTCTACCCGATAGGATATGTGCAAGCGGTTCTGTTCCAGCTCATAGGCAATCTGCAGGAGAAAGTCAAAGGGGTACTGAATGCGTGTTTCCTCGTTGCTATGCAGTTCCAGAACCATGCGGCCGTCGCTTTTTTCGGCCAGAGAAAACCGCTGATGGGCAGCGAAGCCGTGGATGCCCATGGGATATTCCTCCCCATAGCAGCGGCAGCGGTTTTTCGTCAGCCGCCCGATGAAGGGAAACAGGGTGGGGGCTCGATCCTTCCAATAGGCGGAATCCCCCTGCCACAGATACTCCGTGCCGTCGGCAGAGCGGATGGACATACACTCCGCTCCCTGCTCCGCCGCCGTGACGGAAAGAAAGTCATTGTGAATGGTGTGCCCCATTACTTTGCCTCTGGATACTCGGTGCACAGCAGGCGATAGGGGGCTTCGTCCTCCTCAATGGCGGGGAAGCGACCCATGGGGGGATTGAAGCGGTTGTCGTTGGCATCGTCGTTGCACTGGGAAACCT
>CAYUHW010000398.1:0-1387 GCA_964444605.1 uncultured Christensenella sp.
AATATATACAGATAGTTCTTCACTTTTCCTCCTCCTTTCTGGGAAAGAGCAGGGCGGCGGCGGCAGAGATGGCCACCGTGAGCACCAGGGTGCGCATGCCCTCAGACAAGTCCTTCAGCCAGGGCGTATACAGGGCTCCGTATCCTGCGGCAAAGCTGAGAAGGATACAGCACAGCACCACCTTGTCCTGCTTGCCTGCGGGGACGATGATGGCGATGAACATGCCGAAGAGCAGTACGGACAGGCCGCTGAGCGCCCACACGGGCAGAAGCTGCCCCACAATGACCCCCAGCACCGTGCCAAGGCTCCAGGCGGGCATGGCGGCGCACATGGCGCCGAAGTAGTAGCTGGGATTCAGGTACCCGGGCTGGGCAATGGCAATGCCGAAAAGCTCGTCGGTCAGGTCAAAGCCGATGATCAGCCTGTCCCTCATGGGGGTATCCGGGGAGAGCTTCTGGCTCAGAGCGCAGCTCATGAGCATGTAGCGGGCGTTGACCACCAGCATCATCAGCACCATGGTAAAAAAGCCCGCATCCTCCGCCATAACGGTAATGCCTCCGTACTCCCCCGCCGAAGCGTTGTTCAAAAGGCTTAAAAGCAAGCCCTGCAAGGGGGTCAGTTGGGCACTGCGGCAGCTAAGGCCGATGCCGAAGCCCACGGCGGCATACCCAAGGCCGATGGGCACCCCGTCCCTCAGTCCTTGGCGGAATTTCCTTCGATTCTCTGATTTTACATCCCTTTTTACACACATGCCAAACAGTATACTCCAAATTTCCGCCTTTGAAAAGAGAATTTTCTTCACCCCGCCCTCCTCTCACTGCATACTATGGCCATAGCATCCCCTGCGGGGGAAAGGAGGAGAAACCCGCCATGGAAACACTCAGCCGCCTACCTCTGGGAAGCAGTGCCTGCATTGTAAAGCTTTTGAACCCGGAGCCCTTAAAGACCCGCCTTATGGATTTGGGCTTTGTGCCCGGCGCCCGTGTAGAGGCCCTCTTTGCCGCCCCCGCCGGCAGTCCCCGCGCCTACGGCATTTTAAACACCGTCATCGCCCTGCGCAAAAAGGATGCCGCCCTTGTGGAGGTACAGCCCCTGTGAAGCGTGTCTCTCCCTCTGCCCCGCCGCCCTTGGTGGTGGGTCTGGCAGGCAATCCCAACGTAGGCAAAAGCACCTTTTTCAACGCCGTCACCGGTCTTAGACAGCACACGGGGAACTGGTCGGGGAAGACCGTCTCCAACGCCCGCGGCAGGGCCGTCCATAAGGGGCGCACCCTGGAGCTGGTGGATCTCCCCGGCACCTACTCTTTGACCCCCATGTCCGCCGAGGAGGAGGAGGCACGGGACTTTGTGGTCTCGGGGGAGGCACGGGTCATGGTGGTGGTTTGCGA
>CAYUHW010000399.1:0-1379 GCA_964444605.1 uncultured Christensenella sp.
GTGCTATATTGAAGTTACGAAAACGATTAAGACACTTTTAGAAGAGGAGCTGCCTATGGTATCCATGAAAGATATTGCCCAGCGTTGCGGCGTTTCCGTGGCGACGGTGAGCAAAGCTCTTAACGGCCAGGCAGATATTGGCGGGGAGACCCGAGCCCGGGTTCGTGCGGTAGCGGAGGAACTGGGGTATATGACAAATTCCGCTGCCCGGGCATTGAAGACCAACCGTACCTACAATCTGGGTGTTCTGTTTGTTGATGAGAAGCGCAGCGGCTTGGCTCACGAATACTTCGCCACCATGCTGGAAAGCTTCAAGGTAGAGGCCGAGAGGCACGGCTATGACATCACCTTCATCAACCACAATGTGGGCGGCAAGTCCACCACTTATTTACAGCACTGCCTCTACCGGGGGGTAGACGGTGTAGTGATTGCCTGTGTGGATTTCAACGATCCTCAGGTGCGGGAATTGGTGGACAGCCGAATCCCGTTGGTAACCATCGACCATGTTTTTGACAATCGTCTGGCGGTTCTGTCAGACAACATTCGCGGCACGGAGGAACTGGTTCGCTACGTGCACAAAATGGGCCATCGGAAGATTGCCTTTCTCCACGGGGAGGGGACTACCGTTACCCAAAACCGGCTGGTGGGCTTCTATAAAACCTGCGAGGAACTGGGGCTGGACGTTCCGGAGGAATATGTCAGAGAATGCGTCTATCACGACCCTGACCGCTGCGCCCAGGCTACAAAAGAGCTTCTGGCGCTGCCGAACCCTCCAAGCTGCATCCTGTTTCCTGACGATTATTCCTACATCGGCGGTCTGAACGCACTCAACGAAATGGGACTTCGCATCCCGGAGGACATCTCCGCCGTGGGCTATGACGGCATTCATTTGGCGAAGGTCATGCAACTGACCACCTACAGCCAGAATACCTACAGCCTTGGACGCATTGCGGCGGAACGGCTCATCAGCCTGATTGAGCATCCGAAGACCACGCCCATCGACAGGACGGTGGTTTTTGGGGAGCTGTTCGTGGGAACCTCTGTGAAGCGGCTTGTGTGAGCCTTGGGGAAGAGGGTCCCCTGTTCAACATCCATGGTACGTTACCGGGCCATGGCCCGGAACAAAATAAAGGAGGAAATCAAAATGAAAAAAGCATTAGTTCTGCTGCTGGCTCTGATCATGGTTCTGTCTATGGTTGCTTGCGGCACCAGCGAACCCGCCGCATCCAAGGATTCCGTTGCCGACGCCCAGACGCCCGCTGCCGAAGAGGGTAAGGTCTTCCGGATCTATGCCTGGAACGAAGAGTTCAAGGGCTTTTTCGAGAAGTACTATAAGGTTCCCGAAGGCATCACCGTGGAATGGGTCATCAACCCCTCCG
>CAYUHW010000400.1:0-1348 GCA_964444605.1 uncultured Christensenella sp.
GCAGAAGGTAGTAATAGGTAGATCGCAGCACGGCTTTCTCCTTCCGAAACAGATTGCAAACTTTCCTTTGCTCCCCTTCAGTGTGCCCCATTTTGCTTTCTTCCATGCATCAGGGAAAAAATCCAGAAAAAATCTGATTTTTCTCTTGACAACCGGTAAAGTTTCTGTTAATATATTCAAGCGCCATTGGGTGAAGTGCGGCACAGCCCCGCCAAGCGGAACCCCGGAGCAAAGATTGTACTATATACTATTGATTTCGGAGGAATCGCCATGAAGACCTATATGGCAAAGGGCGAAACCGTTGAGCACCGCTGGTACGTTGTGGATGCTACAGACATGGTCCTCGGCCGTCTGAGCTCCCAGGTAGCCGCCATTCTCAGAGGTAAACACAAGCCCATCTACACCCCCCATGTGGACACCGGTGATCATGTGATCATCATCAACGCTGACAAAATCCGCCTCACCGGCAACAAGCTCCAGGATAAGGTATATCGGTATCATACCGGTTATCCCGGCGGCCTGAAGGAAATCACCTATGGCACCCTGTTGGAGCAGAAGCCCTGCTTCGCCGTGTACGAGTCCATCCGCCGCATGATGCCCAAGGGACCCCTGGGCCGGCAGATGCTCAAGAAGCTCCGTGTTTATGCCGGTCCCGAGCACAAGCACGAGGCTCAGAAGCCCGAAGTTCTGGTGCTTAAATAAGAAGGAGAACGACTATGGCAAAAACCGCTTTCATCGCCACTGGCAGACGTAAGAAGTCCGTTGCCCGGGTTCGTTTGATCCCCGGCGGCACCGGCAACATCATCATCAACAAGCGTGAGCTGGACGATTACTTTGGTCTGGAGACCCTGAAGATGATCGTTCGTGCACCTTTGAACCTGACCGACACTCTGGGCAAGTTCGATGTGAACGTAAACGTATACGGCGGCGGCACCACCGGTCAGGCCGGTGCTATCCGTCACGGCATCTCCCGCGCCCTGTGCGTAGCCGATCCTGAGCTGCGGGGCGTTCTGAAGAAGGCCGGATTCATGACCCGTGACCCCAGAATGAAGGAGCGCAAAAAGTACGGTCTGCATGCAGCCCGTCGTGCCCCCCAGTTCTCCAAGAGATAATCTCTGGGACATATGCAAAAACAAAACTCCGGAAATGCTCATCCGGAGTTTTTTGTTGCCTTTTTTTTGCAAATTGTGCAGGATATAAAAAGCCTCCCCCGTCTTAGGTAGGTGTTCATAAAACAGTTAAGCATCGGTGTGGCAATTTCCACGCCGATGCTTTCTGTTTTGCCATTTTTCGTGACCTCCTTTTTTGAAAATGGGTATAAAAAAAGACCGTCAACTATTTCGCAGAT
>CAYUHW010000401.1:0-1336 GCA_964444605.1 uncultured Christensenella sp.
ATGGAGAAGGTCTTTACCGGGGAGTTTGCTCGGGTACAGAAGGAGTTTTCCCAGGTGTTTACGGAACTTTTCGGCGGCGGACAGGCAGAATTGCGTCTTAGCGACCCCAGCGATGTGCTGGGATGCGATATCGACATCATCGCCCAGCCCCCGGGAAAAAAGCTCCAGCTTTTGAGCCTTATGTCCGGCGGCGAGCGGGCGCTGACGGCCATCGCTTTGCTCTTTGCCATGCTTAGGATCAAGTCCCCCGCTTTCTGCGTGCTGGACGAGATTGAAGCGGCCTTGGACGAGGCCAACGTGAACCGCTTTGCGGACTTTTTGAAGACCTACAGCCGAGAGACCCAGTTCATCCTCATCACCCACCGCAAGGGGAGCATGGAGGTTTGCAACACACTCTACGGCGTGGCAATGGAGGAGAAGGGCGTCAGCTCTCTGGTCTCCGCAAAATTTGAGGAGGTATCCTGATGGAAAAGAAACAGGGATTTTTTGAGAAGCTCCGGGCGGGGCTGAAGAAAACCCGGGACAACTGGTTTGATTCCCTTTTCGGGGAGGATCGCATCACGGAGGAATTCTACGAGGAGCTGGAGGAGGCCATGATCCTGGCGGACATGGGCGCCGAAACGGCGGGCAAGCTTATTGCGTCCCTTCAGGAGCAGGTGAAATCCCAGAAGCTGAAGACCTGCGCCGAAACCAAAGCGGCGCTGGTAGCGTTGATTGCGGACATGGTGGACGGGGGAAAGCCCTTTGTGCCCGATACCCAGCCGGGGGTACTGCTTATTGTAGGCGTCAACGGCGTGGGGAAGACCACCTCCATCGGCAAGATTGCCCATGAGTACGCCCAGCGGGGGAGAAAGCCTATGCTGGCGGCGGCAGATACCTTCCGTGCGGCGGCGGCGGAGCAGTTGGGAGACTGGGCGCAGCGGGCAGGGGTGCCCATGGTGCGCCATCAGGAGGGATCCGACCCGGCGGCGGTGGTCTTTGACGCCATCGCTTCCTACAAGGCCAAGGGCTGTGATCTGCTCATTGTGGACACCGCGGGACGCCTGCACAACAAGAAGAATTTGATGAACGAGCTGTCCAAGATCCGCAAGGTCATCTCTCGGGAGCTTCCCGACTTGCCCTGCGAGGTATTGCTGGTGCTGGACGGCACCACGGGGCAGAACGCCGTGAATCAGGCCAAGGCCTTTCAGGAGGCCTGCGACCTTACGGGGGTGGTGCTGACAAGCTGGACGGCACGGCCAAGGGCGGCGTGGTGGTGAACATCGTGGACACCCTCCATGTACCCGTGCGCTTTATCGGCGTAGGCGAGGGCATCGACGATTTGAAGCCCTTTAAT
>CAYUHW010000402.1:0-1329 GCA_964444605.1 uncultured Christensenella sp.
GCTTATTGCAGGGCGTCCTGCAGCTTCTCCTCTCGGAACTGGTGGAGGTACAAATCGTGGTAGTACCCCTTTTGTGCCAGCAGTTCCTCGTGGGTGCCCTGCTCGGCAATCTTTCCGCCTCGAATGACCAGAATCCTGTCCGCATGGCGGATGGTGGACAGGCGGTGGGCTACCACCAGGGAGGTGCGTCCGGAGAGCACCTCTACGATGGCCTGCTGGATAAGCTGTTCCGTCTCCGTGTCGATGGAGCTGGTGGCTTCGTCCAGCACAAAGAGTCTGGGGTTGGCCAGAATGACCCGGGCAAAGCTGATAAGCTGTTTCTGCCCCGTGGACAGGCGGATGCCCCCTTCGCCTACCTCCGTGTCATAACCCTTGGGCTGGGCTTCGATGAAGGTATCCGCATGAATCATCCTTGCGGCGGCACGCACCTCCTCCTCCGTGGCATCGGGGCGTCCGAATCGGATGTTGTCCCCAATGGTGCCGGAGAACAGGTGGGGAGACTGGAGCACATAGCCGAGGCTGCTTTGGAGCCAAAGCTGGGAGCGCTCCCTGTAGTCCTTGCCGTCCACCAGAATGCGCCCTCCTGTGGGCTCATAGAAGCGGCAGAGAAGGTTTACGATGGTGCTTTTGCCGGCCCCCGTTTCCCCGACCAGGGCGATGGTCTGCCCCGGGGCAATGTGCAGGTTGAAGTCCGTGAGAATGGGCTCCTCGGGGTTGTAAGAAAAGTCCACATGGTCAAAGACAATGTCCCCTTCAATGGGCTCCCAGTTCTCTTTCACGGGATTCATGGCGTCTCCGTAGCGGGCTATGACCTCAGGGGTGTCGGTAACGCTTATGGGGGAATCCAGCAGGCTCACCACCCGCTCCGCCGAGGCCTGTGCGCTTTGGAAGTCCGCAAAGATAGAGGCGAGTTGCTGGATGGGGTCAAAGAGGTTGGAAGCGTAGGAGATAAAGGCTACCAAGGTGCCGGCGGTAATGCCTCCCGCCCAGGCAAGCTCCGGACGCAGGACGCTGTCCCCGCCGATGCACAGGGCAAGGCCGGTGCCGATGGCGCCAAGGGAGATGATCATGGGGAAAAAGGAGGCGGAGATGAGGGCGGCCTTTACGGAAGCCTTCTTCATGCTGGAGGTGATTTCCCTGAATTCCTTTCCGTTTTCCTCCTCCCGCACCAGCGTCTTGGTGGTCATGGCGCCCATGATGCCTTCATTGAAAGCCCCGGTAATGCGGCTGTTGTGCCGCCTTGCTTCCCGCTGATAGCGGTGGATGGCCTTCTGTAAAAAGTGGGTGACCGCCACCAGGGGAGGGATAACCGCCACCACAAGGAGAGCC
>CAYUHW010000403.1:0-1326 GCA_964444605.1 uncultured Christensenella sp.
GGTCACACAGTTCCACGGCCTGAGAGGCGGCCAGAATGATGTTGCTGTTGTTGGGCAGGATGAAAACCTTGCGGGCGTTGACCTTCCGCACGGCGGAGACGATGGAGTCGATACTGGGGTTCATGGTCTGTCCCCCGGTAATAATCTCGTCCACAGACAGGGCCTTAAAGACCTCGTCCATGCCCTTGCCGGTGCTGACGGCGATGAGGCCGTACTCCTTCTCGCTGCGCTTGCGGCTGGCCATAAGCTGGCGGTTCTGCTCCCGCATGTTCTCAATCTTCAGCCTGTCCAGTTCGCCGTAGCGAAGAGCCATCTGCAGAATCTTCCCGGGGCAGTTGCTGTGAACGTGAATCTTCACCATTTCCCCGTCATAGGCGGCTACGATGGAATCGCCCACCTTTTCCAGATGACTGCGGAAACGATCCAGCTCCGCCTCCTCAAAGCCCTCCACCAGATGGATGATGAAGAACTCCGTGCAGTAGCCGAACTCAATGGAGTCCGTGCCGAACTCGTGCATATCCACGAAGCCGTCCAGACTCTTTTCCTCAACAGGCACCGTATCCTCCATGGCGTAGGCGGCGGAGACATCCTCCCCCTCCATAGCCATCCAGAAACCGGTGAAAATCACCATGAGTCCCTTGCCGCCGGAGTCCACCACCCCTGCTTCCTTCAAAACGGGGAGCAAATCGGGAGTGGTTTTCAGAGCCGCTTCCCCTTCCTTGATGACCAGCTCCATGAGCGCATCGCAGGAAACGGCTTCGTTTTCCTCCACGGCCTTTCGCAGCGCTTCGCTGACAAGCCGGGATACGGTCAAAATCGTGCCTTCCGTAGGCTTCATAACCGCCTTGTAAGCGGCCAAAGTGCCCTCGCTGAAGGCCTGAGCAAAGAGGGCCGCGTCCATGGTTTCCTTTCCCTTGACCGCCTTGGCAAAGCCGCCGAAAAGCTGGGAAAGGATAACGCCGGAGTTGCCTCTGGCACTGCGCAGAGCGCCCTTGGATACGGCGGAAGTCACTTCCCCCACCGTTACCGTCTCGGGCATGGTGCGCAAATCCTTTACGGCGCCCTGCATGGTCATGAACATGTTGGTGCCCGTGTCCCCATCGGGTACGGGGAACACGTTCAAAGAGTCCACCAGCCCCTTATTTTTCTCCAATTGGGCAGCTCCCATGAGGAACATGTCCCGCAATGCCGCCCCGTCAATCGTTTTTCTGATCAAATGTCCGTTCCTCCTCAGGCTCCGTTACTCCAGAACCCGAATGCCTTCCACGTGAATGTTGACGTCCCGCACCATAACACCGGTCAAGTCCTCAATGCGGTACTTCACGT
>CAYUHW010000404.1:0-1324 GCA_964444605.1 uncultured Christensenella sp.
GTCTGCACCAACCTGATCAAGAACGAAGCTCAGTTCACCAACAACCAGAAGGTCAACGCCATTGTGGGCAACGATCCTGAGTACGGCAATGCCTTCCTGGGCGGCCAGAACGACGTGGCTATTTACCTGGATCTGGCCAAGAACATTAAGTTCGAAAACAAGACCATCTACGATCAGCTGCTCACCGAAGGCCTGCAGCAGAATTGGAGAGAGTACTGCGACGGCACCGTCACCGAAGACGAAGCCATGGCCAACTACTACAAGTACATCAACGAGAAGTATCCCGAAATCGTTACTCCCTGATTGACCGACGAATCCGTGGGGCAAGGCAAATGCCTTGCCCCATACTAAGTATCTACGATGTTTTGCCCGGTGCCCGAGAGAAGAGTCTTCTTTCGGAATCAAAGGCAGATCCACAGAAACAAATCAGATAAGGGTGATCATACTATGAAGCAACTGCCCGCCAAGAGAAAATCCATCAGCTATGCCAAGTGGGGGTATCTGTTCATTGCCCCGTTTTTCCTGGTGTATGCCGTCTTTACCCTGTATCCTCAACTGCTGACCATTTACAACAGCTTCTTTGAAAACTACCGTTCCGGACTAAATCAGGTGGGACCCAATTTTGTGGGGTTTGAAAATTACGTCACCCTGTTCACCCCGGATAAAAACGGAACCATCGATATTTTAAAGTATGCCGGAAATACCATGGTTCTTTGGCTGGGAGGCGCCATTCCCCAGATAGTCATCGCCTTGCTGCTGGCCATTTTCTTCACCAGCTATCGCTTGAAAATCAAGGGACAGCCCTTCTTCAAGGCCGTGATTTACATGCCCAACCTGATTATGGCCTCCGCCTTTTCCATGTTGTTTTATACCCTGTTCTCCCCGGTAGGCCCCATTACCCAAACGCTGGTGCAGTGGGGTGTGCTGGATGCCGGCTTCGATTTCTTCGCCCAAAAAGTGACGGTGCGGGGGATGATCTGCCTGATGAACTTCCTGCTCTGGTTCGGCAACACCACCATATTGCTGATGGCGGGAATCATGGGCATTGATAAGAATCTGTTTGAAGCGGCGGAAATCGATGGCGCAGGCGCTGTGCAGGTGTTCTTCAAGGTCACCCTGCCCCTGCTGATGCCCATCCTGGTGTATACCATCATCACGGCTCTCATCGGTGGCTTGCAGATGTTCGATGTGCCTCAGGTTCTGACCAATAGTGCCGGCACTCCCAACCGAACCTCCACCACCCTGATTATGTATCTGAACAGCTACTTGAAGACCAGCAAGAACTATGGCATGGCCGGTGCCATTTCCGTGGTGATCTTCATTA
>CAYUHW010000405.1:0-1323 GCA_964444605.1 uncultured Christensenella sp.
TTCGGCACCTATAAGAAATATGAAGACACCATGGCCGCTCTCTACGGCGGGCAGGTGAAGATGGACGATTTCCGCTCCAAGGTGCGTGGCTATGCTTCCGCCGTGGAAATGGCTCTCAGCGGCGGCAACGTGCCCGTGTCCGTATACGACAGCCTCATTGAGGCCGTGCACGGCAGCCTTCCCGCCATGAAGAAGTACCTGAAGCTCCGCCAGAAGGCGCTGAAGCTGGATACGCTGGACGTCTTCGATTTGTATGTGCCCATGGTGGAGGACGTGGATTACCCCATGCCCTTTGAAAACGTAAAGGATCTGGTGAAAAAAGCCACGGAGCCCCTGGGCGAAGAATACCAGAAGCTGTTGGACAGAGCTTTTGCGGAGAACTGGATGGACGTATACGAAAATCAGGGCAAGCGCAGCGGTGCCTTCTCCTGCGGGGTATACGGCGTCCATCCCTATGTGCTGTTGAACTACACGGACACCCTGGACGATGCCTTCACCGTAGCCCATGAGCTGGGCCACGCCATGCACTCCTACTTCTCCGACAAGACCCAGCCCTACGCCACCCACGGCTACAAGATTCTGGTGGCAGAGGTTGCCTCCACAGTCAACGAGGTGCTTTTGACCATGTACCTTTTGAAGACGGAGACGGACAAAAAGCGCCGTGCCTACATCCTCAACCACTTCCTGGAGGGCTTCCGCACCACTCTCTTCCGCCAGACCCTCTTTGCGGAGTTTGAGCGCAAGGCCCACGAGATGTACGCCGCCGGCATCCCCCTGACCGCCAAGGCTTTGAACAAGACCTACCACGATCTGGTGGCTCTTTACTACGAAGGCGCAGAGACGGGGAACGTCATTGACAGCGAATGGTCCTACATCCCCCACTTCTACACCCCCTTCTATGTGTACCAGTACGCCACCGGCTACTCCTCCGCCGTGGCCATTGCCCGCCGCATTCTGGAGACCGGGGACGCTTCGGACTACCTGCGCTTCCTGACCACCGGCGGCAGCGATTATCCCCTCAACGAGCTGAAGATTGCCGGCGTGGATCTGACCAGCCCCGAGACCGTGAAGAGCGCTCTGGAGGTCTTTGCCAACACCATCGACGAGCTGGACGCTCTGCTGTAAAAAAACCGCATATGCAAAAGAGGCTTGTTTTTCAAGCCTCTTTTTTCGTATTCCGTATTTCTCTTTTGCGGGGGCAGGGGGCGGCTACTGCCTGTAGGCCACAAAGCTGACGGCCTCCAACAGGTTCTCCACCCGAATCAAGCCCTCCTGGGACCCGGCGATGCGGGCATTTCGGGGCAATAAAATGTTGGTATATCC
>CAYUHW010000406.1:0-1300 GCA_964444605.1 uncultured Christensenella sp.
TTAAAAGGTTTACCTATCGTTAAATGGTAAGGTAAGGCAGACCTTTTCGCATTCCTCCCCACCGCACATTTCCCTTTAAAACCAAGGGGAGAAATGCGCTCAATCCCTCTCCGCGCAAATCACCTGAACCTTTTGATAGAAAAGGTCAGCCACTGCTTCAGCGTAAGTTCTTTATTTATTATACGTATTGCGGGGAGTCGAATCAATACTTGTCACTGCACCCATGTCTCTTGTTTATGACCTGAATAGCCTTTTTACTTCCGCTCAAGCACTTAATCGCACCGACCATTAGCGTGGATTCGATAAAGAATACAAAAGAAGCTACGAAGGCAACCGCTATACACACCATATTACAATAGTTTTGAAACGCATATAATGCTTCCCAAAAGCAAACGCCCATTATGAGCAAGATTGATGCTAAAGCAGCCAATGCTTCACCAAATTTCAATTTGATGGATGCTAAAGAAAACGAAGTGATTCGCTTTACATAATATTTCTTTTTTCTTTTGTATTTTATATACGTTTCGACTATTGAACGCACGAATAGCAAAGTGCACAGTAAATATAAAACTATGCCGACTGTGTAAAATCGAATTGTGTTTTCCTCTGTCATGCTTGCATACCTGGTAAAAGGAAGAATCTCGATTTCAACGAGTGTTCCTTCTGTAAAACCAGTGTCAATAACACGACACTCGTAGGCGATATCGTTTTCTAATAGCGTAACCGTCATGTATCTTGTATCGGGTCGCCATTCATTGTGCATGCTTGCATTCATTATAACGGCTTCGCCTTTAATCGTTTCTCCTTGTGCCAAGCAACATACATCCGGAAGGATAAAACTCCCTATTGTAATAGCTAAAAGTCCAGATTGTAATCGGATTATTCTTTTTGCTGAGAAACTTTGTTTTGTATTTTTTTCAACCTTACCCAGTAAACCGTCAAAAACCTATTTCAGCCCTGCTATAATGTACATAAAATATCTTACAAAAATATATTTGAAAACGTTATTCATTCTATACTCCTGTTACAATTATACTCTATATAGACCGTGAGGTTCGATTGTATACCCCAGGTAGGCAATGGACTGGCCGTTGTAGGCGGTCAGCTGATCCCCCCAGCTTTCGTTGCCGTAGGTATAGGTATCGGTGGTGGTGGAGAGACGGCCGTAGGTGTCGTACTGGTTTTCGGACAGGGTGATGCCACCCACCTTTACGGCTTTGCTTCTGTTCCAGCTGTCATAAGTGAAGCTGTAGGTGGCAGAGGTTCTGCTGATTTGGATAAGCTTGCCATACTCGTCATA
>CAYUHW010000407.1:0-809 GCA_964444605.1 uncultured Christensenella sp.
TCGCTTTTGCTTTTAACCGTGTAAGTGGCTTATTAACGCAAGGCTCCCCTTATTGAGTAAGGGGAGCTGTCTGAGCGATAGCGAGGACTGAGGGGATAAGCAGAAAAAAGGGACGGCAAGCCGTCCCTACTTAAACCTGTTCGAAGAACAGATTTCATTCGACAAAGTCGGATTTCACTGCCGCAGGCAAAAGAGCATAAGATGCCTATAACGCTTCCCCCCCTCAGCGGAGGATAGGGGCGAGGGTTTCGAAGAGGGCTTGGCGGTTCTCGGGGACAACTTCATATTTCAGCGCTCCGGGGGTGTTCCACACCTGTTCCAAAAAGGGAACTCCGGGGCGCTTTTTTACGGCCGCCAGCACGGGAATTTCCCCCGCCAGCTTCTTCAGCACCTCTTGGGTAAATAAAGGGGCGGTGCTTTCCATAAACCCCAGCTCGTCCATAACCAGAAGGCCGTCCCCTTTGGCTTCCTTTATGAGGGCGACGCCCAGCGTCTCAAAGACCCGGGGGAAGATTTCCTTCACCCGCTCCCTGCCGCAAAGGCCCACAAGGTTCTCCTTTGCATACGTCCAATTCTCCTGCTTTTCCCAGGCAGGGTGCATATACACGGGGCGCAGGCCGTCCTCCCGCTCCCCTTCCATTTTGGTTATAAAGCCGTACACGGGGCGGGTCTGTTCCTCCAGCAGACGGCGGATGAGGAAGCTCTTTCCCGCCTGCCGCTCCCCGGTAAGCAGAATGTGCATGGGTGGATTCTCCTTTGCCGCTTTTTCTTCAGCATACCCTCTGCCCCGCCCAAAGTCAAGGCAAAGA
>CAYUHW010000407.1:819-1298 GCA_964444605.1 uncultured Christensenella sp.
AAGAAAGGGCGTCCTTCGGGCATTTTTTGAAAGAATTTCCCATACTTCCTTCAAAATGCAGGAAATCTTTCAAAATCGGCAGAAATCAACAACTTTTTACTTGTAGCAAAATGGTGAAAAATTTTGCTTTGTATGGGGGCCGCTTCGTGCTACAATGATAGCGGGGGTATAGAATCCCCCAAGGAATTTGGAAAGGGGTCCATCATGCAGAAAAAGAAGCTGATGATCAACCAGGCCTGGTGCAAGGGCTGCGGTATCTGCGCCGCCTTCTGCCCCAAGAAGGTGCTGACTGTGAAGAACGAGAAGGTAACGGCAGAGCATCCCGAGGACTGCATTCTCTGCGGTCAGTGCGAATTGCGCTGCCCCGACTACGCCATTTATCTGGAGACGGAGGAATAAGCCATGGGCAAGAGAGTTTTGATGCAGGGCAACGAAGCCTGTGTAGAAGGCGCCATTGCCGCCGGTATGCGGTTTTACGC
>CAYUHW010000408.1:0-1279 GCA_964444605.1 uncultured Christensenella sp.
GGGTATGTGAAGATTGTCAAGGCCATTGAGCTGGCGGCGGAGTGCTTTAGAAAGGGCGAAGTGCCCGCCACGGACAAAAGCTGGGGCATCGGCAAGAACGTCCACCGCATTGACGTGGAGGAAAAGGTGCTGGGCACCGGGGTCTATTGCGACGATGTGGAGATGCCCGGCATGGTCTACGGCTCTGCCGTCCGCTCCCAATACCCAAGAGCCAGAGTGCTGGCCATTCATGCAGAGAAGGCCTTGGCTCTCCCCGGAGTGCTGGGGGTCTTTACGGCGGCGGATATCCCCGGCTCTGTGAAGGTGGGGCATCTGGTCAAGGACTGGGACACCATGATTCCCGTAGGCGAGTGCACAAGATATGTGGGGGACAGCGTCTGTCTGGTGGCCGCCGAGACCAAGGAGATTCTGGAGCAGGCCAAAAAGCTGGTGGAGGTGGAGTACGAGGTGCTCACCCCCGTGGAAAGCCCCTACGAAAGCATGGCCGAGGGAGCGCCCCTTATTCATCAGGGGGGCAACCTTATGGCCAAAAAGCATGTGTCAAGGGGCAATGCCGACGAAGCCATTGCCAAGGCGGATTTCGTGCTGACGGATACCTTCCACACCCCCTTTACGGAGCACGCCTTCTTGGAGCCTGAGTGCGCCGTGGCCTTCCCCAAGGGCTGGGGGGTAGAGGTGTGGACGGGGGATCAGAGCCCCTACGACACCCAGCACGAGATTATGCCCATGCTGGGGCTTCCCGATGCCTTGGTGCAGGTGGAAAACAAACTGGTCGGCGGCGGCTTCGGCGGCAAGGAGGACGTGTCCGTCCAGCACCATGCGGCCTTGCTTGCCTACCTGCTCCGCAAGCCTGTAAAGGTAAAGCTCACCCGGGCGGAGAGCATTGCCGTGCACCCCAAGCGCCACCCCATGGACATGACCTTCACCTTGGGCTGTGACAAGGAGGGGAACATTCTGGGGGTTAAGGCCAAGGTTGTTGCCGATACCGGCGCCTACGCCTCCTTGGGCGGCCCCGTGCTGGAGCGTGCCTGCACCCATGCCGCCGGCCCCTATCATTACGAGAACTTTGAGATCACCGGGGAAGCCTGGTATACCAACAACCCCCCTGCCGGGGCCTTTAGAGGCTTCGGCGTCACCCAGACCTGCTTTGCCATTGAGACTTTGCTCTCCCGCATGGCCAAGAAAATCGGCATCTCTCCTTGGGAGATTCGCTACAAGAACGCCATTCGCCCCGGAGAGACTCTGCCCAACGGACAGATTGTGGATCAGAGTACGGGAT
>CAYUHW010000409.1:0-1279 GCA_964444605.1 uncultured Christensenella sp.
CAACGATACCGCCGAGAACATGCCCACTTTCACCATCCAGCTGGATGCATAAAAAAGCTCCCGTTCACCAGATGGCAGCAAGCCATCCAATGAGCGGGAGCAATTTTTATGCGATTATTCAAAGCGCGAACGCAGGCAAACCATAGATGCACGTTGATAGAGAATGCGCACGACCGGTTCTTCCGTAAAAGCCGTATCATAAGGTTTAGGGCTCACTTCTTGAGCATTGTGCGCAATGGCCTGCGCGCACAGCGTGGCCATATCTTCCACGAGGGCGCGGCAGGGTGGATTCGGCGTATAATCAGGTACGCCGATGAACAGTTGGTATACATGTCCGGGCAGCATGGTAAAATCTCCATCAGGGAAATAAAGATCAATCGCTTCCAGCGCATGCAGTATAGCCCTGCGATATTGGCTCATGGTAAATCCCATGGGCGTCTGCATCCACACGCCTTCGCCAGATCCAAAGGCGTCGCCAGAATAAACAAAGCCATGATATGTATCTATAAATATCACAGATCCCGGAGAATGCCCTTCTACTTCAACGGTATGGATCACTACGCCGCCGCCCAGATCAAATGCAGTGCTTTCATCAATCTTTTTGCACTTGAGCGCATTTGCGACATTGGCTTCGGAGAAGGTTTTCAGCAGTGGAATGTCTTTTTCAGACATATAAAAATCATCCACGCGATCAAGAAAGGCGGCATGATCCGGATGCCCATGGGTAACGATCAATTTCCATGGCAATCGGGTGAGACGATCGGCAACGGCAAAAATATCGCCGCCGCATTCATCGCCAGTATCAATCAGAACTGCGGAAGTTGCGCCTTCGACCAGATAGGCGCAGCTTCTGCTCTCTGTTGCATCCTCAATGAGCCACACGCCAGGCTTCAGAACGCGTACGGTATAGGGATCATAGCCTGAAAGCACAGGGGTGTTTTGCATAAACTCATCCAGCTTCATCTCGAATCACTCCTTTTGTATATTCATTTATTAAAAACATTCGGCGCAGGGTATTTGCGCGCGCCTTCCATTGTGAGTTGGATACAGATCAGATTCGGATTGGTCAGCCATTCAGTAAATTCAAACACATCGCCATTTGTACTGATGGATGTACGGCTCAATAGCAGCAGCGCCGATTGCGGTTCCACATCCAAAACTTTGGAATCAAAAAAGCTGGCCAATTGCGCAGTGATGATCTGTTTCGCGGAGCCGAATACAACTTTGTACTTCCATTCAAAGAAGGTATAAACATCGCATATGTATTCAATTTTTCCAC
>CAYUHW010000410.1:0-1246 GCA_964444605.1 uncultured Christensenella sp.
CGACCAGACCGTGCGTGCCGTGCCCTACGACATGCCCGTGATCGGCTACAAAACAAACCACATCGGCACCCTGCGTCTGTGGCAGAGCGAAGCACTGGAGGATTTCAACTTCCAGCTGTTTAACGAGCAGGAATACGCTCTGGCCGTGCGGGAAAAGAATTCCGTTGAAGACATCACCCGTGTGCTGTATCCCAACGATACCACCCGTGCAGGAAAGAAACTGCGGCTGAAGCAGCAGTACTTCCTCTCCTCCGCTTCTTTGCAGGACTTGATGTTCCGCTTCAAGCGGGAAGGTCGTCCCCTCAGCGACTTTGCCGAGCTGGTGGTCATTCAGCTAAACGATACCCACCCCACGGTGAGCATTCCCGAGCTAATCCGTCTTCTCATGGCAGAAGGCATGGACTTTGAGCAGGCCTTTGAAACCGCCCGCCGCACCTTTGCCTACACCAACCACACGGTTATGCAGGAAGCACTGGAAAAGTGGGATGCGGATTTGTTCAAGGAGCTTCTGCCCGAAATCTTCGACATTATCTACCGCATCAACGCCAAGCTGTGCGGAGAGATTATGGCACGGGGCATGGATTGCGCCGAGTATGCCATCATCCAGGGGAACCGCATTCACATGGCCAACATGGCCGTGTATGTGGGCAGTGCTGTCAACGGCGTAGCTAAGATTCACTCCGAGATTTTGAAAACGGACGTGCTGAAGAAGTGGTACGAGCTGTATCCCGAGCGTTTCCAGAACAAGACCAACGGCATCACCCAGCGCCGCTGGCTGGGGCTTTGCAACCCCGGTCTTTCCCAATACATTACCAAGCGCATTGGGGATGGATGGCTGAAGAATCTGGATGCTTTGGAAGAGTTGCGGCAGTTTACTTCCGAGGAGGACATTCGGGAGTTCATCGCCGTGAAGAAGGAGAATAAGGCTCGTCTCAGCGCCCTGATTGCCCAGAAGGAAAACGTGGAGATTCCGTCCCACTTCGTCTTTGACGTGCAGATTAAGCGCATGCACGAGTACAAGCGTCAGCTTATGAACGCTTTGGCCGTGCTGGATATCTACTTCGGCATTAAGGACGGACGGCTTACCGACTTCCCCCCCACCGCCTTTATCTTCGGCGCCAAGTCTGCCCCCGGATACATTATCGCCAAGACGGTGATTAAGTTTATCAACGAAATCGCCCTGAAGATCAATGCCGATCCCGATATGGCGGACAAGATGCGGGTAGTTTTCGTACAGAACTACAAC
>CAYUHW010000411.1:0-1245 GCA_964444605.1 uncultured Christensenella sp.
CATCCAATAAGGGTTTAGGATATGCGGCGGTCACTCCCCTTTATGAAAAAGAAGCAGGCCCTCAATCGGAAGCTGTTTGTGTACATGTTTCTGCTTGTGGCTCTGCTTTTGTTGCTGTTTTTTATCGGCATGCTGCTCATTGACGGCTACTCCGGCGTCAAGGAGCGGTTGGGGGATACGCTGGAATTTCAGTCCGAGGTCTTTGAGCGGCAGATTACTTCCTATTACAGCAACTTGGCCGTCATGGGCATTCAGCTTTCCGAGAGCACGGGGCAATACCTGGACGCCTATCTGGAGGAAAACGGCATAGGCTTTGAGGGGCTCAAGGGCTCCCAGAGTCACATTGCAAACATACAGGAGGGGCTCATTGATTCCCTTCGCCAAAAGCTCATGGAGACAAACTGCTCCGGAGCCTTCATTCTCTTAAATACTCAGGTTAATTCCCAAGTGGAAAATGCCGAAGCCTCCCGCAGCGGCCTGTATTTACAGCGCAGCAGTCTGGACTCTACGGACACCAACGTTCTTTTATACCGTGGCCTTGCGGAGGTGGGCAAGAATCACGAGGCCATGCCCCACCGCAAGTGGCGGCTGGAGTTTGACACCGATCAATTTCCCAATTACAAGGAACTTATTTCCCTGCCCTACGGCGCCTTAAGCAAAAGCTACCGCCTGACGGAGGTGGTCACCCTGCCCGGCACCAGCGAGCGGGTCATGCTGCTGGCTCTGCCCATATACGGGGAGGGACGCACCTTTTACGGCCTTTGCGGTCTGGAGGTCAGCGAAAGCCACTTTAAGCACATCTTTGCCCAGCCCTCGGAACTGAACCATGCCGTCTTCTGCCTGAGCCGAGGCAGCTATGGACTCACCCAAGCTGAGGAAAGCCTGACCGCCGGCATTACCAACGATTACTATCTGGCGCCCTCGGGCACCTTCTCTTCCCAGCCCTTCGGCGGCGGGCTCTTTGCCTGCGAAAGCGAGGATTCCGCCTATGTGGGCACTATCCGCACCCTGCGCCTTTGCCCCGGGGCAGAGCTGTTTTCCGTCAGCACCCTTATGCCGCGGGAAGACTATGACCGCTTGGCGTCGGAAAACACCCTGCGCATTGCCCTTTTGGCGGCGGTAATCGTCTTTCTCTCTGCGGCCTGCTGTCTCTTTTTCAGCAGACGGTATCTGCGGCCGCTGAAGCAGAGCCTCCGTCAGATTCAAAAGAAGGAGTATGCCACCGCCGAAAGCTCCCTGGAGGAG
>CAYUHW010000412.1:0-1240 GCA_964444605.1 uncultured Christensenella sp.
CCAGCACCTGCCGCTTCATCTCCTCCGATGTCGTCCTCTCCACCGGCCAAGGCGTGCTGGGTCATAACGCCTATGTCTATTGTGGAAACAATCCGATATCTCGTGTTGATTCTGAAGGATTTTTCTGGGAAGAATTAAGTGAGTATTGGGAACAGTTTTTGTTGGCAATTCAACAGGCGATTGTAGCTGCAGAGTATGCGTACGGAACAGTTGCACTGTTGCCTATTGCAGACGGGCCTATTCCTGTTGGAGATGGTATTGCATTTGTCGGAGCAGTCCTCATAACTTTAGGGTGTGTTGGGTATGGGGTAAAATCTGTAATCAACTACGCAAAAAAAAGCAAGCAATCGAACAAAGAAAGGTCAACTAATAAGCCTAGCTGGCTGTCGCCCGATGACGTGGATTTGGCCAAGTCCGCACAAGAGAATGCCCGCAGATTGTTAAACAATAAATATGGAAGTGGGAACTGGAGACCCGGACCAGATTCAGAATTCAATAAAATTGTAAAATGGATTAATCGAAGCTTGAAAACAATCTTCGGTTTCACTAAATTGTTTGGTTTGGAGGATGAAGAATGACACTCTATGAATTACGTCATGCCTTTTTTCGAAATGAAGGTGAAATTGTAGGTAGCATTTCGGCCTTAGGTCTCTATAGTACTATAGAGCAAGTTGAAAATGCTATTCACTACTATATTATGCAACCGGGATTTAAGGATAACTCGGATGCTTTTTCCATTCGGGAGAGAGCTGTGGTAGGAGAGTGCAAGGATGGCATCGTGTATGAAGCCATGGTGTTTTTTCATTCTGATAATTACGAATTTGAATATACTGCTGAGTTAGGGCTCTATGGAGACGAAGAAGTGGCGAACGGAAAGGTGAAAAAGCATTGCGCAGACAACCAGCGCATGTTGAATGCAAGGGATGTAATAGTAGAGAGGCTGGTGAACAAGTGCAGAATAGACCAGAGAACTGTACTTGGCGGATTTGATGTTTATACGTATTGAGCGGAGGGGATAGCTATTGTAGTAGAGTAATCCAGTGTGAGGGTGAATCTCCAAACTGTTCAAATGAAGTTTGTCGCAGTCTGTATTCGAGCGGATTAGAAAGATAATCGTTGACATTGCTTCGAACGTTACTATATAATTTGAAAAGAAAGGAGGCTTCCGTAGTTAGCACCTTGATAGCTCCATAGCATCTACCTAGTGAGCGGTTGTGTAGCATTATTACGATGCCTCCGG
>CAYUHW010000413.1:0-1238 GCA_964444605.1 uncultured Christensenella sp.
GTCCCAGCGGATGGGGCGGGTGATGTGCAGGGCGATTTCCGGGAAGAAGGCCAGCAGGGCGGGAATCTTGTCGCTGACCACCTCCGTGGGGTGGTAGTGGCCGTTATCCATAAGGGGGATGCACTTTTCCTTGTTCATGGCGGCATAGCTTAAAGCAAACTCACCGGAGCCCACTGTATAGGCCTCTACGCCGATGCCGAAGACCTTAGATTCAATGCAGGGCTTGACCATGTTGAAATCATAGGGCTCGCTGAGGATTTCGTCAATGGCTTCCTTATAGCGGACTCTGGGGCCAAGGCGGTCGGCAGGGATATCCTTAAAGCCGTCCCCCGTCCAGATGTTCATAATGCAGGGCTGTCCCAGTTCCTGTGCAAGGTACTGGGAGATGCGGATGCAGGCTTTGCCGTGATCTATCCAGAATCTTCTGATTTCGGGATCGGGAGAGGACAAAGTCAGCCCGTTGGCCTTGGGATGGCTGAAGAAGGTGGGGTTAAAGTCACAGCCCAGACCCCGCTCCTTGCAAAACTCCACCCACTTTTTGAAGTGCTTGGGCTCCAGTTTGTTCCGGTCTGCCCACTGGCCATCTTCAAAGATGGCGTAGCTGGCGTGGAGATTCATCTTCTTGGTGCCGGGACAGAGCCTTAAGACCATGTCTAAATCCGCCATCAGTTCCTCCGGCGTGCGGGCACGGCCGGGGTAGTTCCCCGTAGTCTGGATGCCCCCGGTGAGAGGCTTGGAGGGATCGGTGTCAAAGCCCCGCACATCGTCCCCCTGCCAGCAGTGCAGAGATACGGGGACAGACTGCAGGATTTCCATAGCTCTGTCTGCGTCAATGCCCAGGGCCGCATATTTGGCTTTGGCTTTCAAGTAAGACATTTATTCTACCTCCGTTTGAATTTTCAGATTGCCCAAGGCCGTAGCTTCTATGGGCAGAGCCATGACCTTCTTGCCCGAGGCTTCTTCCGTCAGGCGGTTCAAAAAAGCATTCTTGGCTCCGCCGCCTACAATATAGAGCCTTTCGTAAGTTGTGCCGGTGTTGGCTTCCAGTTCCGCAAGTGCTGCCTGATAGCTGACTGCCAGGGAACGATACGCACAGCGGAAGTAGTCGCCCACGGTGAGTAGAGCCCTTCCCGTTGCCGTATCAAAGGCGGTCTTCATGCTCTTGGGGGAAAGAAACTCCGGCGCATTGGCATCCACAAGGCAATCGCAGGTGCTTTCTTCTGCCGCTTTCACGATTT
>CAYUHW010000414.1:0-1215 GCA_964444605.1 uncultured Christensenella sp.
GCACTTCCGTGGCCTCCTTCAGCCAGCTTTCCCCGTAGCCGTTGCCGTTGAAGAGAATGCGCTTATGCTCGTGAATGGTTTTGCGGATCAGCGCATGGAGGGCCTCCTCAAAGCACTCCGCCTTCTCCAGCGTATCGGCATACTGCCGCAGGGACTCCGCCACGGCGGCGTTGAGCATGATGTTGGCACAGGCAAGGCTGTTGGAGGCGCCCAGCATGCGGAACTCAAACTTGTTCCCCGTAAAGGCCAGGGGCGAGGTGCGGTTGCGGTCGGTGGTATCCCGCACAAAGGGGGGCAGTACATGAACCCCCAGCCGCATGACGGTTTTTTCTGCGGCGCTGTAGGGGGTATCCTGCTCAATGGCCTCCAGCACGGCGGTGATTTCATCCCCCAAGAACATGGACACCACCGCCGGCGGCGCTTCGTGGGCACCCAGGCGGTGATCGTTCCCGGCCGTGGCCACGGAAAGCCGCAGTAAATCGGCATAGTCATCCACGCCCTGCATGACGGCGCAGAGGAAGAGCAAAAACTGGGCGTTTTCGTAGGGCGTTTCCCCGGGAGTCAGCAGATTCACCCCCGTGTCCGTGGACAAATACCAGTTGTTGTGCTTGCCGCTGCCGTTGACCCCGGCAAAGGGCTTTTCGTGCAGAAGGCAGACGAGGTTATGGCGGGCGGCCACCCTGCCCATAATCTCCATGGTAAGCTGGTTGTGATCCGTGGCGATGTTGGCCGTGGTGTATACGGGCGCCAGTTCATGCTGGGAGGGAGCCACCTCGTTGTGCTCGGTTTTGGCTAAGATGCCCAGCTTCCACAGTTCCTCATCCAAATCCGCCATAAAGGCCGCCACACGGGGCTTGATGGCGCCGAAATAATGATCGTCCATCTCCTGTCCCTTGGGAGGCTTGGCGCCAAAGAGGGTGCGGCCGGCGAACATGAGATCCTTGCGCTGTTCGTACATGTCCCGGTCGATAAGAAAATATTCCTGCTCCGCCCCTACGCAGGGCTTTACGGACTTTACTTCCTTGTTGCCGAAGAGCCGCAGTACCCGCAGGGCCTGCTTGTTCAGCGCCTGCATGGAGCGCAGAAGGGGAGTCTTTTTGTCCAAAGCCTCGCCTCCGTAGGAGCAGAAGGCCGTGGGAATGCACAGGGTGTTTCCCTTGATAAAGGCATAGGAGGTGGGATCCCAGGCGGTGTACCCACGAGCCTCAAAGGTGG
>CAYUHW010000415.1:0-1201 GCA_964444605.1 uncultured Christensenella sp.
CGTGCTCTCCGGTGTGCTGCTCTTTTCCGGTGTGGGCGGCATCGTAGCCGATTTTCTCCCCCTTGGGAGAAAGAACGCACAGCCCCGTCAGCACCCGATGGCTTTGCCCCTGCAGGCGCTGCAGATACTCGGCGGCTTCGTCTTGGGAGGCGGGCTTGCCCAAAATCTCCTCTCCCAGCACCACAATGGTGTCGGAGCCGATTACGCAGGCGTCGGGATGATTTTTAAACACATGGGCGGCCTTTTGCCGCGCCAGCGCCATGACTGCCTCTTTGGGAGAGGCATGGGGAGGAATCTGCTCCTTTTCCCCGGAAACCTCCACCTCAAAGGGGATGCGGAGCATGGACAAAAGCTCCCTGCGGCGGGGGGATTGGGAGGCCAGAATTACCTTCATGTGTTTGTCCTCCTATATTTCATCCGTAAGAAGCATGACGGGGCAGTGGTCGCTGCCGTACACATCCGTGAGGATGCGGCTGTCCGTCAGGGCGGGGCGCAGACGATCGCTGACGATAAAGTAGTCGATGCGCCAGCCTGCGTTCTTCTCCCGGGCACGGAAGCGGTAGCTCCACCAGGAGTACATGTCCCTTGCTTCGGGATAAAAGTAGCGGAAGGTATCCGTGAACCCGCTTTGAAGGAGGACGGTCATCTTTTCCCGCTCCTCGTCGCTAAAACCGGCGTTCATGCGGTTGGTTTTGGGATTCTTCAAATCAATCTCCTTATGGGCTACGTTTAAGTCCCCGCAAAGAATCAGGGGCTTTTGGACATCCAGAGATTTGAGATAGTCCAAAAAGGCCTCTTCCCACTCCATGCGGTAGGGAAGACGCTTGAGACCGTCCTGAGAATTGGGGGTATAGCAGGTGACGAAGAAAAAATTGGGGTACTCCAGGGTGATGACCCGTCCCTCGTGGTCATGCTCCGGGATGCCGATGCCGTATCGAACGGAAAGAGGCTCCTCTTTAGCAAAAATAGCCGTTCCTGAGTAACCCTTCTTTTCGGCGCTGTTCCAGTATACATGATAGCCGGACAGGGGTACTTCCGCTTGGTCGGGGGTCATTTTGGTTTCCTGCAGGGCAAGGAAATCGGGACGCTGGGCTTCTGCAAACTCCAGAAACCCCTTCTGCATGCAGGCTCTAAGGCCGTTTACATTCCATGATATAAGTTTCATGGGAAAAGTATAGCATTTTCCCGAAGCATTGACAAG
>CAYUHW010000416.1:0-1198 GCA_964444605.1 uncultured Christensenella sp.
TCTTCTTCCTGCCCTACGTTACCAACTCCATCGCCATCGGCATGGTGTTTGCCGCCATGTTCAACATCGTCGGCAGTTTCTACGGCACGGAAAACGAGATTATCGTAACGGCCGGCATCATCAATAACATCATCGAGTTCTTTGGAGGAAAGCCCGTTAACTGGATTAACTACGGCTCTACCTATTGGGCGAACATGACCGTTATGATTATCTACATCGTCTGGAACGCCCTGCCCTTTAAGATTCTGATTCTGCTGGGCGGTTTGCAGAGCGTAAACAAGCAGTATTACGAAGCGGCCAAGGTGGACGGCACCTCCCGTACCCGGGTCTTTACCCGCATCACCGTACCTCTTCTGTCTCCCATGATTGTGTACGTCATCATCACGGGCTTCATCAGCGGCTTCAAAGAATATACCAGCATCATTGGTATTTTCGGCGAAGCTATGGGACCTGCAGACGCTTCCGGACGGCTCAATACCATGGTAGGCTTCATCTATGATGCTTTGGCTACCAACAATCAGGGCCGCGCCAGTGCTGCCGCATTGATTCTCTTCGGCATCATTCTGGTAGTCACCCTGCTGAACCTGCAGGTCAGCAAAAAGCGAGTGCATTATTGAGGTAGAAATATGGCGAAAGATAACACCAACGCAACCATGCTGGAAAGGGATATGAAAGCCCAGCGCATTCGTCAGGGAATCGGCGGCACTTTGGTGCAGATTTTCTACTATGCGTTTCTGCTGATTATGGCGATTATCGTCCTGTTCCCTTTCTACTGGATGATTAACTCCTCCCTCAAGAGCTTGACGGAGTACCGCATGAGTGTTCCCACCTTCTGGCCTCAGAAGATGCTCCTGAGCAACTATGTGGACGCCTTCAACACGGCCAACCTTGGGCGTTTGTTCCTGAATACCGCCTATGTCGGCATCGTGTCCACCATCCTGTCCTTGATTATCACGGTGCTCTCCGCCTTTGCTTTTGCACGGTTGGAGTTTAAGGGGAAGGATTTGCTCTTCTCCGGTCTGCTGGCCACCATGATGATTCCCGGTGAGCTGTTCACCATCACCAACTACAGCACCGTAACCACTCTGGGCTGGATGAACACCTATACGGTTTTGATTGTCCCGTTCCTCGTCAGCGTGTTCTATATCTATCTGCTGCGCCAGAACTTCCTGCAGATCCCCAACGAACTGTATCTGGC
>CAYUHW010000417.1:0-1189 GCA_964444605.1 uncultured Christensenella sp.
GTCCGCTACGGTGAGACCGGTCTTTTCCATGACCTTGTTGGTGGCGGCCACGGGCCCAATGCCCATGATGGCGGGGTCTACGCCGCCCAGAGCGCCGCCGATCCAGGTAGCCATGGGAGTGATGCCCAGCTCCTTGGCCTTCTCTTCGCTCATGACCACAACGGCGGCAGCACCGTCGTTGATGCCGGAGGAGTTGCCGGCGGTGACTCTGCCGTCGGGCTTGAAGGAGGGCTTCAGCTTGGCCAAAGCTTCCACGGTGGTGCCGGCACGGACGCCTTCGTCGGTATCAAAGACGATGTCGCCCTTCTTATTCTTAATGACTACGGGCACGATCTCCTCTTTGAAGGCGCCGGAAGCCTGAGCGGCAGCGGCCTTGCTCTGGCTGTTGACAGCGAAAGCGTCCAGCTCTTCCCGGGTGATGCCCCACTGATCGCAAATGTTCTCGGCGGTGATGCCCATGTGCACGTTGTTGTATACATCCCACAGAGCGTCGTTGACCATGGTGTCCACCAGCTCGCTCTTGCCCATGGGGTAGCCCATGCGGTAGCCGTAGCGGCCCTTCTGAATGGCAAAGGGAGCCATATCCATGTTCTCCACGCCGCCTGCCACCACGATGTCGGCATCGCCTGCTTCGATCATCTGAGCGGCCATGTTCACGCAGTGCAGACCGGAACCGCAAACCACGTTGACGGTAACGGCGGGGGTAGTATAAGGAAGACCGGCATAGATGGAAGCCTGACGGGCCACGTTCTGCCCCAGACCTGCCTGAATAACGCAGCCCATGTAGACCTGATCCACCTGCTCGGGCTTAACGCCTGCACGGTTGACGGCCTCACGGATTACCACCTCGCCCAGACGGGCGGCGGGCACATTGGACAAAGTGCCTCCAAACTTTCCGATAGCAGTACGGCATGCCGATGCAATCACAACTTTTTTCATGTAGTAGCCTCCTGTGTGTCTCTCTTTTTATTAAAGGATGCGGGATGCCCGCACATTAATAAACCTTTGGATTTTGCCATAAAGGGATGTGCCTGCCGTTTTCGGCGGTAAAAAAATAGCCGCAGGGGCGGTATTATGGATAAAATACGCCCGGGCATACGTCTACAGGGAATTGGCTGCGCAGGTCTCCGGGCTTTCAGGTATGGGGGTCTGCGCAACGGTCTCATGTAGAACGCACAACCTTTCTGTC
>CAYUHW010000418.1:0-1184 GCA_964444605.1 uncultured Christensenella sp.
GAGACTCCTGTTTCGGCGCAACGGGAGTTACCTTGCTTGGCTTGGAAGTATCATCTTGAACAGCGGGAATGCGTTTGGAAGAAGAGGGTTCAGATTCCGTTTTCTCAACGGCAGGAACAAATATTTCTTGAGAATCGGATTCTTTTGAAGTAACTTTGGTTCCGGGCTTTCTTCCCCGTTTTTTGGCGGCAGGCGCTTCCTGCTGTCCGGACAGAATGGCTACAAGCTCCCCTTTGCGCATTTTCTTAATGTTAGGGACGTGCTTTTCCCTGGCCAGTTCCCTTAGTTCCATAAGTGATTTTTCATTTAATTCGTCGAACAGCATTGTTCCTCCATAAATTATGCGGCCGTAGACAGGTAAAAGAAATGTAAACGACTATCGAATTTTTTTCGATACTTTATTTTATAGTCCAGGTGCGGGTTTGTCAAGGCACTTGGCAAACTCGTTGAAAAAAAGACATATTTTTTCCCTTTTGGCATATGTCTTTATAAAGACATCGCCCCGTTGCGGCGCAAAGGAGGTCACTATGGATTTGCACTCGGATGAACTTTCCACCTTGCTATCTCCCCACACAATCTTGGTGGAAGACAGGCACCGCATACGAATTACGGGGGTCATGGATGTGGAAAGCTTTCAGGAGGATGAGGCCGCCATCTCCGTACAAAACGGACTTTTGTATCTGGTGGGCGAAGGCATGAAGTTGACGCGACTGGATCCCGACAGCCATACGGCTCTCATTGACGGGACGCTGATCAGCCTCGAGTACGCTTCGGAACGGGAGCGGCGGAGGGGACTGTTCTCAAGACTCAGAGGCTAAAAATGATTGTCGACGTTTTCACTCAGCCCTACGAACTGCTGGTTATCCTCTACGGCGGTTTGGCGGCAGGGCTTATATATGAACTTATTCGCTTTGTTCGGCAGCTACGCCCAAGGCATACGCCTATGCTGGATCTTCTGTTTCTGCTTTTGGGCGGATGCATATTCTGCCTGTCTCTGCTTTTTTCTACCAGGGGTGAATTGCGCTGGTATGCCTTTGCGGGTTTTATGCTGGGCATGTGGCTATCAAAAGCCGCTTTTCGCCGGATGTTTACAAAAATCTGTCAAAAAATCCGTAAAAACCAGTACCCACAAAGCGCATAATCTGGTATACTATGGGGGTGAAAAACAAGAAAGCTTCCAAAAA
>CAYUHW010000419.1:0-1157 GCA_964444605.1 uncultured Christensenella sp.
AGCACCATGTCCGCCCCGCTGCGGTCCTTGAACCGCAGAAGCTCCTTGCCGATGCTCTCCCAGCGGCCGGAGGACTGCCAGAGGCTGGCAGGCATGGTCACGGGGAAGAGGACTTCCTGACCGCCGATGCGGTCCATCTCCTCCCGGAGGATGGCTTCTATCTTATTTTGAATGCGCTTGGCAGGAGGCAGGAGGGAGTAGATGCCGTTGCCCACCTGCTTGATGTACCCGCCTCGGGTCATCAGATTCTGGCTCTCGATTTCCGAGACCCTGTCCTTGTACCGTTCGCCTAAAAGCTCGCTGACCTTCATGAATGTATCCCTTTCTGTTGCGCTTTGCGCTTCTGATTTTCCTTTGCGGCATTCTCTGCCTATATATCATACCCTGCATTATACCATGCCTGCGGGGAAATGCCACCATTTTTTTGCAGGAAAGGGAAGTTTTTTCTGAGACGGAAGGGGTACGGGGGCGGCGGGTTCGTTTTAGCGAACCCTTTAGCCCCGGGAGCGGCACGCTCCCGGGGCTAAAGGGAAAGGCTCCGCCTTTCGCCGCCCCCCGCTCTCCCTCTTTCCCGAGCCCTGCCCCTCCGTTCACTCTGCTTCGGGTTATTCGCTCCTCCCTGCATATGCCCCTTATGTTTTCTCGTTTTTTGAGACATTTCGGTGAAAAAGTTTCACACCAATCCCTATTTTCACAACAAGTTCACTTAAAATTATTGACTTCCTTGCCAGCCCATGATATCATTTGATTCACTGGGAAATCTTGAAAGAAATGAGGTAAAACAGTACATGAATAAGATCGACCTGAGCAAGTACGGCATTCTCGGCACTACCGAGATTATCCACAACCCTTCCTACGAAGTGCTTTTCGAGGAAGAGACCAAGCCCGGCCTCACCGGCTATGAAAAGGGCCAGGTCAGCGAGCTGGACGCCGTCAACGTTATGACCGGCGTGTACACCGGCCGCTCCCCCAAAGACAAGTTCATCGTCATGGACGATACCTCCAAGGATACCGTTTGGTGGACCTCCGAGGGCTACAAGAACGACAACCATCCCGCCTCCGAGGAGACCTGGAAGGTCATCCGTGAGCTGGCCGTCAACGAGCTGTCCAACAAGAAGCTCTACGTGGTAGACGGTTTCTGCGGCGCCAACAAGGAC
>CAYUHW010000420.1:0-1140 GCA_964444605.1 uncultured Christensenella sp.
AAGTCCCCTTTCCCGCTTTCATTTCTATGAATCATGTGGGGTACGGCATTGTAGTCTTTTTCCCACTGTTCCAGACCGTCCAAGGCATAGATGGGCAGGGCGGCGGCTTGCGTATAGAGCACCAGTTTGTCTGCGCCGTCCACTTCCGTCATCTCAATGTTATGGGCTGCGCACGCACTGGTGAAGGCGGCTTTCACATTCGGCCCGCTGGCGCCGGCAAAAATCCCCTTGGGCACCAACAGATACCGGTTGCAGATTGCCGTAGGATCCAAATGTGTGGAGGCAAACATGGGGACCGCACCCGCTACCAATCCGTTGACGCAATTGATTGCGGCACTTGTTACATTGCCACCGTCATTGACCGTGTGCATGATGAAATCCACAATGTTGATTTTATCCGTAAAGCGGAAATAAGGCGCCATAATACGGTCAAAGGCATCCCGAGCAGTCTCGTCTCCCTGATCGGAAATCCAGTTATTCCGATGGGCCATAAAGTCATCAATGAGGTCGTCCCGCACCTGCGCATAGTTGACCGTGCTTACCCCTGCATCCACAATGGTTTTGGCCCAAGTATAGTCACCGGCGCCAATAAGCAGATTATAGTGGCTTGCGTTGGTATGATTCCCCTGCCATGCAGAAAAATCATTCAGCGTGCTGAAATGAGTTCCCGTACCGGCATAGTTATCAAGCAAAGCATCCAATACTTCCGCAAACTCGCAAACCTCTTTGCACAGAGCACGCACCTTGTTCAGGTATAAAGTCTCATAGGAGTTGCCCGGTCCATAGACATTGGTGGCTACAAAGTAAGCAAGTTGTACCCGCTCATCCTTTAAGGCAGCATTTACCCAGTCAGCTTTTGTCCTATCCAAAAGTCCCCAAATGGGGCTGGCCACTTTGGCCGTTGCTGCATCCAATTCTGCCTTGGCATTCACAGAAAAGCCCAACTGGTTCATGGTCACGGCGGCGCACTTGTTTACCTCTGCCAGCATTCCGTCATAGGTATTGGCAGGTCCCGTTCCGTTCCAGATATCTCGGAAGGTTCTGGGGCCGTTGATCTTTAAGAAGGACTTAACAGAGGTCTCAAAATTCCTGTACGCATCGTCGATGATATTGTTTATATTCTTTATAATCGTATCCTGC
>CAYUHW010000421.1:0-1136 GCA_964444605.1 uncultured Christensenella sp.
CCCTTGATGTTCAAGGGGAGCTGTCTGCGGAGCAGACTGAGGGGATAAGCGAATAAAAGGGACGCACAGCGTCCCTTCCACAACCCATTCGCAGAATGGATTTCACATTGCGCAGCCATATTTCACTCCCCTCACGGGGGAAAAAGTAGCCAAATTGCAAATTCTTTCGGGAAAGTGTGCAAAACGGAAACTTTCTGGTATAATGGAGGCATGTACACGATGGAAGATAAGCGGGCAGCTGCCCCGCAAAAACAAAAGGTAAACAAGACGGCGCTTCTGCTGTGCCTCATTACGCTTTTATCCGTCCTGCTTCCCGGCTGTGCCGGCGCCAAGGGGGACGGCAGCGTGGTGTGCCTGCAGTTTATTCAGCTTCTGACCATGAAGGACTACGAGGGGGCGTACAGCGTCATCTCCCCGGACATCCGCAACGACACGGGCACCGATGCCCCCCAGGGGGAAAACCGCATTTCCCTCAGCGAGTTTAAGAACAAGTACACGGAGATTTTCGAGGCCATGGGGCTGACGGACTTTGCCTACAACGTAGTGAGTACCGCCAGCGGCGCCATCACCGCCACCGTGGACTATGACATGACCTACTTTACGGAGAAGGCGGGGAATCTGACCTTCCGCTTCACCATCACCTCCACATATAAGGACGGCTGGTATGTGCAGTGGAGCCCCTCTTTGATCTTCCCCGACATGGAGTGGGGGGACACCATGCTTTCGGGCATCAACTACCCCAAGCGGGGGGAGATTTTCGACTGCAACGGGAACATGCTGGCGGTAAACGTCAACGCCGTCACCGTATACTGCATTCCCAGCCACATCCAGCTTGCCGGAGACAATAAGCCCGTCACCGACGTAAAGGCTCTGTTCAAGGCCAACGATGAGGACTTGACCCCCGACCAGCTAACGGAGAAAAGCTGGTATTTGCCCTTTGAACAGCAGGTGGCCTCCATCCCCGAGCTGGGGCTTACGGAAGCGGACGTGCGCAACGCCTTTGCAAGAACCTTCCGCGACTTCTGTAAAATTGCCACCTTGTACCCGGACGAACTGACGGAGGAGCTGGAAGCCAAGCTCTTGGCCATCCCCGGCATCGGCATCGATACGGAGAACTACGGCACCGTCCGCTCCTA
>CAYUHW010000422.1:0-1122 GCA_964444605.1 uncultured Christensenella sp.
GGGGGTAGGCTGGGGAGTGGCCGTAGGGGCGGGGGTGGGGGTAAAGACGGCCACCTGCGCCGTCTCATGGACGGGCTCCGGGGTAAAGGTGGTCTGCTCCACGCTCACCTGACCGGGCACGGCCTCCTTCTCCCCGCCGCAGGCCAGCAGTCCCGCCGTCAGCAAAAGCAGCAGCAGGAGCAGCAGATATTTTTTGTGTATTCCGTACAAATGCATGGGTTTGGTTCTCTCTTTTTCTTATTGCTTCAGCGCACCGTCCAGTCAATGGGGGTCTGCCCGCTCTTCATCAAAATCTCGTTGGCCTTGGAGAAGTGTTTGCAGCCGAAAAAGCCGTTGTAGGCGGACAGGGGGCTGGGGTGCACCGTTTCCAAAATCACATGGCGGGGGCTGAGGATGAGCTTTTTCTTACTGCGGGCATTGGCCCCCCACAGAAGGAACACAACGGGGGTCTGCTTCTGATTCAGTTCCGTAATGATCCTGTCCGTAAGGATTTCCCAGCCCTTGCCGCTGTGGGAAGCGGGCTCATGGGCACGGACGCTGAGGACCGTGTTCAAAAGCAGCACACCCTGCTCCGCCCAGCAGGTCAAATTCCCGTGGGGAGGCTGGGGGATGCCCACATCCGCCTTCAGTTCCTTAAAGATATTCTGCAGGGAGGGGGGCGGCGTTACCCCCTTTTGCACGGAGAAGCACAGGCCGTGGGCCTGTCCCGGGCCGTGGTAGGGATCCTGCCCCAGGATGACCACTTTGGTGTCGGCAAAGGAGGTATACTTCAGGGCGTTGAACAAGTCGTGCATATCCGGGAATATGGGGTAGCTGCTGTACTCCGCAATCAAAAACTTCCGCAGTTTCTGGTAGTATTCCTTATCGAATTCTCCCGCCAGCCGCTGATCCCAATCGTTGCCAATGTGTACCATGCCGTCCTCCTTGCTTTTTGCCCGTATGCCTTAACTCAATTCAAACATGCCCGTATAGAGCTGGTAGTAGCGTCCCTGCTGGTTCATAAGCTCCTCGTGGTCGCCCCGCTCTATAATCTTGCCCTGCTCCAGCACCATAATGGCGTTGGAATTGCGGACGGTGGAGAGCCGGTGGGCAATGACGAAGACCGTCCGCCCCTCCATAAGC
>CAYUHW010000423.1:0-1119 GCA_964444605.1 uncultured Christensenella sp.
CCCTGCTATTCTTGCAATTCCTGGTGCAATCCTCGAATATTTCTGGACCCGGGAACGGATTACCGAAGATGCTTGTCAGATGCAGAATACCGCTGGAACCTCTTCCAATACTGTGCCTATTAAAAAGCAGCTAAGGTCGCTGATGACCAACAAGTACTATGTCCTTGCATTGATTATGGCAATTGTTTCCATGCTTCTGGGGTATCTTCAGGGAGCAAACTGCCGTCAGTATTTTACCCAGTTTATCCTTGGTGCTACCAGTGAGAACGGCATCGGCACACTGTATCTTGTAATCGCCATGCAACCCATGGGCATTGGTGCGGTTCTGTTCCCCATTCTGGCAAAGAAGTACGGCGTTCGTAAGATTAGTCTCTTGTGTTCCGTTCTTACTCTAATCGGCATCGGCATTTGCATGATTGATCCCTCTAGCTTTCCAATCGCCTGTGGCGGTGGTCTATTCTTCAGTTTGGGTCAGGTTGCAATTTCCTTCATGAGCGGCGTATTTGTGCAGCAGGCTTGTGACGATGTGGAGTACAAGCATCACTTCCGCCCTGAGGGCCTGCTGGGCATGATTATCATTACGAATATCTACACGCTGGTGCTGTCCCCCTTGTCTGCCACCTTTGAAACCATCCTGGTCAATTTCACTCCCTATCAGAAGGCAATCGAGGATCTGACCTTCTACCTGTGCAGTACTGAAAACTGGATTCTGTTTTGCTACTACGGCGGCTATGCCATTCAGGCTGTTATCGTACTGCTTGTCATGATCTTCTTTGATATTGAGAAGAAATATCCTGAGATTCAGGCAGAACTGAAGCGACGCAGAATCGCCGCTTGCGAAGCTCGTGGCGAAGTTTGGATCGACGATGAAGAGCGGGAACGTCTGGAGCGTGAAGAGAGCGACCGCCAGGCTGAGATTGACCGCATTGCGGATCTGAAGGTTAAGTGCGTCAAGAAGGGTTTGGACTTCGATACTGAGAATAAGAAGTATCTGGATGCAAAAGCCAAAAAGGATGCAAAGCTGGCTGCAAAACAGGCGAAAAAGAATGCAAAATCGGAGAAAAAAGCCCAAAAAGCAAAAAAATGATACAAAACTCGGTGCGGCGGCAGGATTGCTAC
>CAYUHW010000424.1:0-1101 GCA_964444605.1 uncultured Christensenella sp.
GTATCTGGAGAACTTTGAGAACATCCGCACCTGGATAACAGAAAACGCCCGTCCCGGAGACGTGGTCGTCACCGTGGGCAGCGGCAACGTCTACGCCCAAACCAAAAAACTTCTCTAAACCAAAAAGCATCTCCCCTGGGGAGATGCTTTTTCAGTTTCTTTTACGACTTCTTTTGAACCCGATCCATGCCTACCCTTCAGTATGCTGCATTCGTTAAACAACCAAAAGGGTATCCTCACTGCATTCCGAAGCGGAAGCATACACGGCATGGAAGGCGGAGGCTATGAAGGGCCGACGGATAAAGTCTTCAAGAGGAACCCTTTCGTCTTTCATAGCAATACAGCCGTCCGTTTCGTTCAGATGGGTCAAAAACAGGGATACCCGGCATCCCTTTGCACCGCTGTCTGCAATATCCTTTCGGACTTCCTCCGGTGATGCGGCGCGGCTTTCGTCGCCCGTTACTTTCTGGATTGTAGCCGCAAGAGAGGCGCTTTTCCGAATCGCGGCGCTATCCCCAAGGGTAAATACGAAGCCCTTCTGATTTCTTTTTTTGATGGCATCGATGTTGGTGCGGTTGGCTAAAAAGTGCCAAAGACAGGATGGAACGACCTGCCCCTGTCCGCGATTTTCAAAATACAGCTCCAAAAGCTGTTCTGCAATTCGAATGTCGGATTCAAATTGTGTAACCTGTGCAGGATCAAAAAAATACCAGCCCGATGGGCTGGTTTTCTGGTGGGGATGTAGGGACTCTACGCTTTGTCATCGGCCTGCTTGTGCTCTGCACGGCGCAGTCTCTCGGCAAAGCTCCCCGGGGGCGGTGAAAGGCTTCACAGGAGCCTTTCACTGCGCCCTTCGAGTCCCTCTTTCGATAGACCAAAAGAAAAACCACCCCAAAGGGGCGGCTTGTCTTCTGGTGGGGATGTAGGGACTCTACGCTTTGTCATCGGCCTGCTTGTGCTTTGCACGGCGCAGTCTCTCGGCAAAGCTCCCCAGGGGCGGTGAAAGGCTTCACAGGAGCCTTTCACCGCGCCCTTCGAGTCCCTTCCTCTACAGAACCAAAAAAATACCAGCCCGATGGGCTGGGGTTTGGGGGGTGGGGA
>CAYUHW010000425.1:0-1096 GCA_964444605.1 uncultured Christensenella sp.
TTCCCCCCGGTGCCAAAGAGAAGGGCTTCGCCCTTCCGCCGCCCCGCCTCCCTTTATTCACGAAATTGTATAAAAAAACGGTTGACAAGAAATCGTTTTTTTTTATACTTCTTCCAGCGGTTATTTTTATCCCATAGGAGCGAAATTTCTGCATAAAACGTGTCGGGAGGAACCCACAGCCATGAAAATCTTCACAGGGGTAAGCCTTCCCCCCAACAGAGCGGAGAAAGGTTGCCATGGCCAGAGATGAAAAAACAGTCTCCTATAACATGAGCCGAATCAAAAGCAAGGACACCGCCATTGAGCTTTTACTCAGGCGCGAGCTGTGGCAACGTGGGCTTCGCTATCGGAAAAACTCAAAAAGCCTTTACGGAAAGCCGGACATTGCTTTTATTCGAAAAAAGATTGCCGTTTTTTGCGACAGTGAATTTTGGCACGGGTATGACTGGGAGCATCGAAAATCAGACTTCAAAAAGCATCAAGACTTCTGGATTCCCAAAATTGAGCGGAATATGCAACGAGACAGAGAGGTAACCGCCGCGCTCGAACAGGATGGCTGGGTTGTCCTGCGCTTTTGGGGCAAGGACATCAAGAAAAACCCGTCAGCTTGTGCAGATGAGATTGAAAGGATTTGGAAGGAAAGATGAGCAGTACATATAAAGCCATAGATTTGTTTGCAGGCATCGGCGGAATTCGAATGGGTTTCGACCGTGCTTTTGGCCGAAGCCTCGAAACGGTATTTGTCAGCGAGTGGGACGAGTACGCTCAAAAAACGTACAGCGCCAATTTTGACGACTCCTTTGAAATTGCGGGAGATATTACAAAAATCAGCGAAAGAGAAATCCCGCCTTTTGATATCTGTCTGGCCGGGTTTCCCTGTCAGGCTTTCAGCATGGCAGGACAGCGCAAGGGATTTGAAGACGATTATAAAGGAACGTGCCGAGGCACATTATTCTTGGACGTAGCCAGAATTTGTGAATACCACAAACCGAAAGTTATCTTTTGCGAAAATGTAAAGGGGCTTGTCATTCACGACAAAGGCCGCACCTTCCACCGATAAAACGGACATCACCATGCAGCTTCATGACCTGCACAC
>CAYUHW010000426.1:0-1079 GCA_964444605.1 uncultured Christensenella sp.
TCTTCATTGCCATTGCTCTGTTCTTCTTTGCCTTCTCCACCGTTCTGGGCTGGAACATGTTCGGCAAGATCAACGTGCAGTATCTCTTCGGCAAGAGCGAGAAGAGCAGCAAGATTGCCCACTATGTGTACACCATCATCGCCCTGATCTTCATCTTCCTGGGCACCCTGGCTTCCAACGATCTGGTGTGGGAGCTCACCGACTTCTTCAACTACCTCATGGTTCTGCCCAACGTCATCGCCCTCTTTGCCTGCACCGGCATGGTGGTCAGCATGACCAAGTTCAAGAAGGACGAACTGAAGGTTGTAGAGTAAGCGCACTTTGCTAAGAGGCTTCGGCTTTGGTTAACCTGTCATCTAAAGCCGAGGCACTCTGTTCCAAACAAAATGCATCTCACCCCATTGCCACAAAAGGAGCCCTAGGGCTCCTTTTTTCATGTCAGCAAATAAATCTTTGGGCTTAAAGGCGGGACTAACAGAGTATGTTTTCCGCCTTATGTTTTTTGAGCAGAACCGACTTTCTCTCTCATCTCCTCCGTCTCTTCGCTGAGGCTTCGAGCCGCCGCTCCTTGTTCGTTTTTGTAATACGAGGGATGATTATACTGCGTCTATAGAAAAAAAGACTCCTTGGAGTCCTTTTTACATACGCTTTTACTTTTATTCAGGCAAGCGGCTGAGTGCCTTTTGCATGAAGCGGGTCTCGTCAATCAAGCAACGGGTATGAACGGCTCGTCCGATCAGCCCCTTCTCGTCCCACGCTTCCAGTGAAAAGGTGAACAACCGCCCTTCTTCTTTGGTCAAAACGCTTTCACAGCGAACCTTTCCGCCTACGGGCGTTGGGGCAAGATGCTCCAGGTGCAATTCCGTCCCCACAGTCCCCTGCCCCTGTTCCAAGTGCGGCAGCAGACTTTCGTGAGCGCACCCTTCCATAAGGGCGGCCAGCACGGGGGTAGCCAGCACAGGCAGTGCCCCGCTGCCGACGGCACGGGCGGTGATCTCTTCGGTGACGGTCAGGGTCTTTTCTCCCCGAAGTTCGATATTGAGCATAGATGCATCTCCTCTCATTTCAGGTCTGCATAC
>CAYUHW010000427.1:0-1070 GCA_964444605.1 uncultured Christensenella sp.
TTGCTTGCTGCTCTTGCAAAGCAAAGTTAAAGCGTTCTTCTTGTGCCTTTGCATCCGTTGCATGTTTGCTTTCCAAATTCTGTAGCGTGGAATCAAACTGATTTTTCAGTATTATTGTATTCTCGGCGTACTTTGCTTGCTGCTCTTGCAAAGCAAAGTTAAAGCGTTCTTCTTGTGCCTTTGCATCTGTTGCATATTTGCTTTCCAAATTCTGTAATGTGGAATCAAACTGCTCTTTCTGTGCCTTTGTATCCTCGGTATGCTTTGCTTGTTGCTCTTGCAGAGCGGAATTAAAGCGTTCCTCCTGCGCCTTTGCATCTGCCGAATACTTAGCTTGCTGTTCCCGCATGAACGCCGCATACTCCGCATGCTTCGTTTGCTGCTCTTGAATGGTCTTATCAAACTGCTTCTGCTGCGTCTGAAGGGTCGTCTCGAACTGCTTCTGCTGCGTCTGAAGGGTCATCTCAAACTGTTCCTGTTGCGCCATTGTATCTGCCGCATATTTTTTCTGTAGCTCATCCACCCGTTTCAATGTTTCCTTTGTAATCACGACTGCCTCCTGCACCTCTTTGAATTTTTCATCGCTCAATCCCAATTTGTAAAGTCCATTGCGGAATTTACAATTACCCGCAAACTCCAGCCACTTGTCCCCTTTGCTTCTGTTCCAAAAGTATTCGTCCAGCATCATTTCCTGGACGGCATCTTCTCCGGTCTCTCCTTCGTAGGAGACAAGTTTTGGAATTTGGCTACAGAATGCTTCCCAATTGCTCCCTGTGCAGAACAAT
The DNA here is from genome assembly GCA_964444605.1 of uncultured Christensenella sp. Lineage (GTDB taxonomy): Bacteria > Bacillota > Clostridia > Christensenellales > CAG-138 > RUG472. The sequence continues at coordinate 786 of CAYUHW010000427.1, forward strand.
AGACTGTTCTTCATGTACTCAACTATGTCATCATACGCTGTAAACCGTTTTAGTGGATTATCCGTTATCCACCACTTTTCGGCAGGATCATAGTACTGCTTTAAAAAATTATAACAGCTCTGTAAGGTTTCCTCCCCTTCCGTGAGCCAGTCGTTGATTTGACTTCTACTTTCTGTAGAGTCCATGCACCATTTCTGCATGCAGTCTGACACAGGGTTTCCGCCCGCATCCATCTCAATCAGTTCATAACGACTGTCCTGGACTACATTTTTGTCTACAATCAAT
>CAYUHW010000428.1:0-1069 GCA_964444605.1 uncultured Christensenella sp.
GCTGGAGGATGCTGGGGACGGCCACGGCGGCGATTCTTCTGAGCATGCTTCCTGAAAACAAAGGCGCCTTTTGGGAGATGTTCATGCCTTTCAACCGCCTGAACACCACCAGCACGGCCAGCACACAGCTGACGCCCTGACACAGGAAGGTGGCCCAGGCCACTCCGGCCACGCCCATATCAAAGGCCATGACAAAGAGAATGTCTGCGCCGATGTTGGAAAGAGAGGAGGCCGCCAAAAACAAAAAGGGGGTTTTGGAATCTCCCAAAGCGGAAAAAATCCCCGTGGCGATGTTGTAGAAGAATACGAAGGGAAGCCCCCACACGTAGATATCCAGATACAGCTTGGAGTCGGCAAAAAGCTCTGCGGGAGTTTGGATCAGGGTCAAAAGCAAATCACCGCACAAAAGCCCTGCCGTCATCAGCACCAAACATAGGACGGCACTGGAAATCATGGCGGTGGACACAGCGGTTTTCATCTTCCCGTACTCCTTGGCGCCGAAGAAGCGGGACACAACCACCGAACAGCCGATGTTGCACCCAAAGGCAAAGGCGATAAAAATCAGGGTGATCTCGTAGCTGTTGCCCACGGCGGCCAAGGCGTTTTCTCCGATGAATTTCCCTGCAATCAGGCTGTCCGCTATATTATAAAGCTGCTGGAAGACAATGCTGCCGAACAGGGGCAGACAAAATTTCCACAGCACCGTTTCCGGCTTTCCCACCGTCAAATCCTTGTTCATGGTTCCATACCTTCTTTTTCGTTCCCCTTCGTTCAAAAAGGGGGATGCTTTAAAGCAGGAAAACAGTACCACAAAAAGAGGGAAAATGCAACCGCTTGCCCCTTTTCCCCGTGTTTTTCCCGATGGGATTCGATATTAGGTTTTTGCGGGGTGCAGGGCGGCGGAAGGGCGAAGCCCTTCTCTTGCATCAGTGCGGGCATTCTGCCCGCACTGATGCAAGGGTTCGCTTTGCGAGCCCGCCGCCCCCTGCTCAAAACGCAAGGACAGCTTTCTATAAGGCCAAGCGCTCCCTGAGATGCTCATAGAGAGCATACAGAAACTCCCCGTTGG
>CAYUHW010000429.1:0-1067 GCA_964444605.1 uncultured Christensenella sp.
GGTGCGTGCCCCCAAGACCGAGGACGATGTGGAGCTGCAGAAGAGCAACATCGTCATGCTGGGGCCCACCGGTTGCGGAAAAACCCTTCTGGCGCAGACCATGGCCAAGGTGCTGGATGTGCCTTTTGCCGTGGCGGATGCCACCAGCCTCACTGAGGCCGGGTATGTGGGAGACGATGTGGAAAACATTCTCCTCAAGCTCATTCAGGCGGCGGATTTCGATCTGAACCGAGCGGAGCACGGCATCATCTATATTGACGAGATTGATAAAATCGCCCGTAAGGGGGAGAACGTGTCCATCACCCGGGATGTGTCCGGGGAAGGGGTACAGCAGGCATTGCTGAAGATTCTGGAAGGCACCGTAGCCAACGTGCCCCCTCAGGGCGGCCGCAAGCATCCTCAGCAGGAGTGCCTCCAGTTGGATACCACCAACATCCTCTTTATCTGCGGCGGTGCCTTTACGGGCATGGAGAAGATTATCGAACGCCGTACAGGACAGAAAATGCTGGGATTCGGCGCCCCCATCCAGTCCAAGGAGGATAAGGACGTGGGTAAGGTTCTGCAGAACATCCTCCCCGAGGACTTGCTGAAGTTCGGTTTGATTCCTGAGTTTATCGGCCGTGTGCCCGTAATCGTCACCTTGGACAATCTGGATGAAGACGCTCTGGTGAAGATTCTTTCCGAGCCTAAAAACGCCCTGTCCAGACAGTATAAGCGCCTGTTTGAGATGGACGGCGTGGAGCTGAACATCACCGAGGATGCCCTTCGGGAGGTAGCCCATGAGGCCATCCAGCGCAAAACCGGCGCTCGGGGTCTGCGGGCCATTATGGAGGACATTATGCAGGATGTCATGTACGACATCCCCTCTCAGGAAGGCATCGTCGGCTGTGAAATCACCGCCGAAACCATCCGCAAGGAAGCCTCTCCCAAGCTGATTTTCGGCACCAAGCCCCTTCAGCCTGAGGGACTGCCCGCCTCGCCCAATGCGAAACCCCGCCGTACCCGCCGTACGGCCGTAGCCGCGCCCAAGGCAGCGCCCGCGCCCGTAGCAGCGCCCGCAGCCACCC
>CAYUHW010000430.1:0-1051 GCA_964444605.1 uncultured Christensenella sp.
TATGTGGGTTATGCTGGTGCCCTACTTCACCTTGGCCTTTATGGAGGTGGGCTCGGGGATTCTCAGGGGCATGGGGCATTCCGTGTCCTCCACCCTCATCAGCCTTATCGGCTCGTGCCTGCTGAGAATGGTGTGGATCTGGTGCGTGGTGCCTCTGCACAACACCCTGACCATGGTGTATCTTTCCTATCCCATCACCTGGACGCTGACGGCGCTGACCCACTTCCTGGTGGGCACCTCCGTGCGAAAAAAGCTTATGCGGGAGAACCCGGAGCAGGAACTGTCTGCGGCCAAGGCGTGACCTTTTTGATTCCACAAACAGGGGTGAAACTCATCCCTGTTTTTTCTATGGAAGATTTCCAATCCAAACTCTTTGCGGCGGGTTTGCTTTTTGCACATGATTCGTTTACATTTTCGTTGCATTTCCTCCCAAGGCTACGCCTTGACAGGTTGGCTTTTGATGCTATAATAAGGACATAAGTTAGCACTCGAAGACAAGGAGTGCTAAAAAGATAAATGCAGGAGGCAAATCTCTATGAAACTCAGACCTTTGATGGATCGTGTGGTTCTTCGCCAGGTAGAAAACGAAGAAGTCAGCAAGGGCGGCATCATTCTCACCAACGCCGCAAAGGAAAAACCCCAGATGGCGGAAGTGGTGGCGGTAGGCCCCGGCGGCATGGTAGACGGCAAAGAAGTAGTCATGACCGTAAAGGCAGGAGATAAAGTGGTATACAGCAAGTACGCCGGCACGGAAGTCAAGCTGGACAAGGACGAGTACGTCATCGTCAAGCTCAGCGACATTCTGGCAGTGGTAGAGTAAATTAGGAGGAAGAAAACTATGGCAAAGCAGCTTAAATACGGAGAAGACGCCCGCAAGGCACTGGAAGCCGGTCTCAATCAGTTGGCCGACACCGTTAAAATTACGCTTGGGCCCAAGGGCCGCAACGTGGTGCTGGAGAAAAAGTTCGGCGCCCCCCTCATCACCAATGACGGCGTCACCATCGCCAAGGAAATCGAGCTGGAAGATCCCTTCGAAAACATGGGCGCTCAG
>CAYUHW010000431.1:0-1048 GCA_964444605.1 uncultured Christensenella sp.
ACGAAGGCTTCTGCATCAACATGGTTAAGACGGACAACGGCGCAGCTTACATGAACAAGCTCTCCTGAAGCTGAACCGCAAAACCCAATCTTTAAGTGAGAAGACGGGTCATCGGGAGGTCCTCTTCCGATGACCCTCTTTTAAAGTCGAATGCTCTGGAAGCCCCCTCCATGCAGGCAGGCTTCCAATGACATATAAAAATTCTCCTGAGAGCATGGCTCTCAAAACAGTTTAAGTGCTTGCAAAAGGCAGGGATGACAGAAAATATGGCTGAGCAAAATGCGAAAAATATCCTCTCCATCCGGGGTATGTGCAAGTCCTTCGGGAGAAACCGTGTGCTGGATCACATCCATATGGATGTGAAGCAGGGCAGCATCATGGGGCTCATGGGCGAAAACGGCGCCGGAAAATCCACCATGATGAAGTGCCTTTTCGGCACCTATCAGAAGGACGAGGGCACCATTCTGCTGGATGGAAAAGAGGTCAACTTCAGCGGTCCCAAGGAAGCCTTGGAAAACGGCGTTGCCATGGTGCATCAGGAATTGAACCAGTGTCTGGAACGGAACGTGCTGGACAATCTGTACCTTGGCCGCTATCCGGTGAATTCCTTCGGAAAAGTGGACGAAACCCGTATGAAGACGGAGGCCACCGAACTGTTCCGCAAGCTGAACATGACGGTGAACCTGAACGTTCCCATGAAAACCATGTCGGTCTCCACGCGGCAGATGGTGGAGATTGCCAAGGCGATTTCCTACAACGCCAAATTGATTGTGCTGGATGAGCCCACCTCCTCCCTTACGGTGCGGGAGGTCAACAAGCTCTTTGAGATGATGCGCAATCTGAAGGAGCAGGGAATTTCGCTGATTTATATTTCCCATAAGATGGACGAAATCTTCGAAATCTGCGATGAAGTTTCCGTATTGCGGGACGGCAAGATGATTGTCACCCAGAAAACGAAGGAAACCGACATGAACCAGCTTATTGCCTACATGGTCGGACGTCCTCTGGACAACCGCTTCCCCAAAATCGACAATACACCCGGGGACGT
>CAYUHW010000432.1:0-1044 GCA_964444605.1 uncultured Christensenella sp.
GGCGTGGGCGTTTCCGTAGGCTCGGGAGTAGGTTCCTCCGTAGGCTCGGGGGTGGGGGCCTTGGTAGGCTCGGCCGTCTTTAAAGCCGCCAGCCGCTCCGCTTCCGCCTGCGCCTGCGCCGCCTGGGTGAAGGTATCGTAGATGCACAGGCCGCCGATGAGCAGACCGATGAGCAAGGGCAGAATCCACAGCGCCGCCACGGGCAGTTTTTTGTTGTGGAACCGCTTGATAAAGTACAGCAAAGCCCCCATAACCGCCGCCAGCCCTATGCCCAGCAGGATATAGCGGCCGGTGTTGGTGCTGCCCGCAAAGTCTGCCGCAGGAACGGGGGTACTTTCTTCAGAAGTCTCTATGGGTGCCTGTACGGGCTCCATAGAGGGAGTTTCCGTAGGCGCCTCCGTGGGCGTTTCGGTGGGCTCGGGGGTAGGCGCCTCCGTAGGCTCAGGCGTGGGGGTTTCCTTTGCGCCCAGACGGTTTTCATACTGCCGCAAGGTCTCCACGGGGATGTTTTCCAGAATGTCCTTCCCCTCATTGTCCTTGCCCACGGTGCTTTGCCTGAGACTCAGGTTTACCTGCAGGGGGGGCACAATGTGGTACATCTGCCGGGACGCCTCCTGCCGGTAGGCCGCCGTCAAGCGGGCGGACAGGCTCTCCCCGTCGGCATAGTACACGTCGGAAGCATCCACCAGGGTACTGCCCTCCCCCAGGGTATACACCTTTTCGGGGGTGTGGGTGCCGTAAAGCTCCGCCGATTCCTTAAACTGATTGCTTTGGCCGCTGAGGTTCCAGCTTTCCACCGCCATCTCCCCGGTGAACCTGGCACGGGGTTCCTGCGAGGCGGTATTCTCCGTCACCACCACACGGGCCTTGGTTCTGCGCAGACACTCGGTGAAAAACTCCTTGGCCTTGCGCTCCGTCCACTTGGAGGAAACGTTCCTGTAGTCCTCCACATCATCGTCCTCAAAGTTCCCCAGCAGGGGGGCACGGGTGTAGCCAAGGCTCCAGAGAGCCAAGGTGACCTCGTGAAGCTCCTTTCTGCTGCCC
>CAYUHW010000433.1:0-1034 GCA_964444605.1 uncultured Christensenella sp.
CTCCAGCGAGGTGTGGAACATTCTGCGGGGGGTGAAGACGGAGTTTGACGCCTTTGCCAAGGTGCTGGATGATTCCCAGCGGCATCTGCGCCAAGCCAACGAGGATTTGGACAAGCTCATCGGCGTGCGCACCCGCAAGATTCAATCTAAGCTCAGCGGCGTGGAGAGTCTGGATCCCCTCCCTCAGCCGGAGGGCGAAGTCTCTAAGCAGGAATAACCGTGTTCCATAAGGAGTGTATCGTATGAAAAAGTTGATTTTCGGCTGTGCTTTGATGCTTTGCGGCGTTATGGGCGGAACCGGGTGGCTGATTGCCGGAGCGTCTCTTGTGCAGGGAGGTGCCTGGTCAACGGTGCTGAACGTATTTGATTTTGGCCGTCCGGAATGCTATGTCATCCTTCTCTTCTATGCCCTTGCCGTTTTCGGAGCTTTTGTGAGCATCAAGACATTAAAGGAAAATGCCTAATACAAAAAACAGACCGTCTGCCAATCGCCATGGGCGAAGAGCCGGCGGTCTTTTTGTATGTGCGTCCCCATAGGCTACGGCATGGTCCAGTAGCCGTCATAGACACGGCCGTTCTTTCCTCCCAGCAGATGTTCCGATTTGGTAAAGCCCGCCTTTTCAAGAGCCTGTATTCTCTCCACGGCATACAAGGGGGCTTTGGTCAGCACGCCTTTGCACCCAAGAAGCGCCTCCAGCTTCGGGGCTACCAGAGAAAAAATACTGTACAGGGCATCGGCCTGCTCATATGCACTGCCCACGTCCACTCTCAAAATTCCCATATGATGAAAGGCGTCCTCGGACACCCGCAGGCACAGTTCCACGGTGCCCACTACAGCGGAAGCGGTCTTATCTACAATGGGCAAGCGCACAAACCAGCCCTTTTTATAGGCCAGCATCCAGAAGTCCAAGGCTTCCTGCATGCGCTCTTCGGTGGCGTAATAGAAATTGTCCCCGTTGCAATTGTCGCTGTTGAAAAAGGGCAGGGCGTTTTTATCGCTGTAGACTTTAAGCAGGGCGGCACAGTCCGATTTT
>CAYUHW010000434.1:0-1029 GCA_964444605.1 uncultured Christensenella sp.
TACCCATAAAAACGATACGGTTTACTTTTCGACGCAACAATATAATCTGTTGTAATATTCTTAATTACAGAATCTACACCTTTAAGAGTAACAGTAACACTTGTCTTATCTGCTTGTGGTGAATATCCTTCTAATAAATTACGATATTCAATTCTAACATTATCAATTTTCTTATTTGATACTTCTCCTAATGTTACAGAAACAGTTACGTTATTAATAGATACTGCTTTTATACCTACTGGTTTTTCTAATTCTACTTTATAAGTTTTATTTGTTTTTAAATTATTAACATCTATTGATACTGGAATATAATTTACTGTTGCTAAACTTTCTGTATCTCCATAGATTGTTACTTTTGTTTCGCTTAGTGACATTGTACTAATTGCATAACCAGAAGCCACTTCACCATTTGGAACTACTTTTAATGGTACTTCTTTACTTGGTGATGTAACATCTAAAATAACATCTATTGTTTCAGGAACAATTTCCACATCAACTACTTCTCCATCAGCATTATATGCTTTTAAAGGTACATCTTTTAATGTATAAGTTCCAACTGTATTAGCTGGCAAGTGACCTAAATCAACTAATGCTTTTATACTTACTACTTCTTTTAATTGATGTTCTGCTCCTTTTATTACTACTTTATCAGTATCATATTTAATGTTTTCAATTGCTAGTTTTGAGTCAATTTTATCTTTATTTATGATATCAACTGTCATTGTTCTTGTTTCTGAAACTTTTTCATAAATAATTACGGTTGCAACACTTGGATTAACCATATATTCAATTGAACCTGTGTTTTGGTTATAAGATATATTAACCTTATGAGTACCTGCTTTTAATCCTGCTAAATCGATATTAATGTCGTGTGCAGATGATTGTTTAGCAATATATAAGTCTGTCTTAGAACCAATTAGTGTTATATCAACTGTTTCTGGTAATCCTTCGACTACATATTTTTCAGAATTATAGTTTACTTTAACTGGTTGATTTTTTAAAACTACCGCATTATTATCTGTATATATT
>CAYUHW010000435.1:0-1028 GCA_964444605.1 uncultured Christensenella sp.
GGGAACCCCGGGCATAACGGCCTGACAGCCGGCAATGCCCATGAGGTTGGCGGGATTGTGCAGAGGCCCGAGAGGAATGCAGGATTCAATGGCTTTGATGACTTCGTCGTTGATGACCACGGAGGAAGCGAACTTCTCTCCGCCATGAACCACACGGTGGCCTACGGCGGCAATCTCAGACATGTCGGCAATGACGCCAACTTCCTTGTCCACCAGAATGTCCAGCACCATCTGGATGGCTACTTCGTGGTTGGGCATGGGCTTTTGAATCTCCACCTTGCTGCCATTGTTGGGCTTATAGGTGAGCATGCTGCCCTCGATGCCGATGCGCTCGCAAAGACCCTTTGCGATGACGGTCTCGGTGTCGATGTCGATAAGCTGATACTTGAGGGAGGAACTTCCCGCATTGATTACCAGAATGTTCTTCATATTGACTACTCCTTATTATTTAAAGTGGATGAAAATCCCTTACTGCATTCTGTTGCGCTTCATGGCCTGTGCCTGCACGGCGGTAACGGCTACCATAGAGATGATATCCTCCACGCTGCAGGAACGGGACAAGTCGTTGATGGGAGACGCAAAGCCCTGGCACACGGGGCCGATGGCCTTGGCCTTGCCCAGGGTGCGCACCAGCTTGTATCCAATGTTGCCCGCCTGGACGTCGGGGAAGATGAGGATGTTTGCCTTGCCTTCCAAGGGAGAGTTGGGCGCCTTAAGCTGCTGTACGGAAGGCACCAACGCCGCATCCAACTGCAGTTCGCCGTCTACGAGGATGTCGGGGGCCTTCTGCTTCACCAGTTCCGTAGCTAGTTGCACCTTGTCAACCAGCTCATGCTTGGCAGAGCCGTGGCTGGAGAAAGAAAGCATGGCCACCCGAGGCTCCATGCCCAGCAGACCCTTGGCGTTGCGGGCGGTGGCAATGGCAATGTCGGAAAGCTGATCGGCATCGGGATTGATGTTTACGGCACTGTCGGCAAAGAACAGGATGCCCCGGTTGCCGAAATGATGATCCATAACCTCCATAATAA
>CAYUHW010000436.1:0-1019 GCA_964444605.1 uncultured Christensenella sp.
CATCCAAGTGGGTGCAGTCGGCGGTCAGGCCGGTGTGCAGACGGGCGGCGCAGCGGGGGCCCAGATCCCGACCCAGATTGGTGGCGCCGATGAGGACGATTTCAGGCTTCTTTTCCTCAACCAGGTCGCAAAGAACCTTGGCGTAAGCGTCGGTGGTGTAGTCCTTCAGCAGGGGGTTGTCCGCATAGTAGACCTTGTCGGCGCCATAGCCGCCCAAAGCCTTGAGATAGGAGGGTTCCAAACCGCTTCCCAGCACAACGCCGCAAAGCTCGGCGCCCAGATCGTCGGCCAGCTTCCGGCCTTCGCTGAGCAGCTGGTAGCTGATGGTCTGGAGCTGACCCTCACGCTGCTCGCAAAATACCCATACGCCCTTGAAGGCGGCAGTATCGGTGCAGTTGTATTCAGCCATTGTATTCTTCTCCTCTCTGTCAGATCAAATGCTTCTCGTTCAGAAGACCCACCAGCTTGGCGGCATTCTCCAGCATGACGCCGGCACCCTTTACCGGGGGAGAGAAGGACTTGTACACGTTGGTGGGAGAGCCCTGCAGACCGATGGTGTCGGTCTCGATGAGGGGATCGTCCTTGAGGGCATTGTAGTCGAAAATCTCCAAGGGCTTATCGTAGCACTCGAAGATGCCGGAGATGCTCATGTACCGGGGATCGTTGAGCTCCTTGACGCAGGTAATGAGGCAGGGAGTCTGAGCCCGCAGAAGCATGTAGCCGTCCTCCAAAAGCCGCTTGACCACCACGGCGCCGTCTTCAAACTGAATATCGGCGGCATAGGTAATCTGGGGAAGATGGAGCTTCTCGGCAATCTGGGGGCCAACCTGTGCGGTGTCTCCGTCGATGGCCTGACGGCCGCAGAAGACCACGTCGCCCTTCTCCACGCCGACCTTGTTGATGGCGGCGGCCAGAATCTGGCTGGTGGCGAAGGTGTCGGAGCCGCCGAACTCACGGCCGCTTACGAGAATGGCACGGTCTGCACCCCGAGCCAGCAGCTCACGGAGCATGCCTTCGGC
>CAYUHW010000437.1:0-1013 GCA_964444605.1 uncultured Christensenella sp.
CCTCAGTGGGTGCAGGACTGGGGGTAGGTTCCTCAGTGGGTGCAGGACTGGGGGTAGGTTCCTCAGTGGGTGCAGGACTGGGGGTTACGGTCGTATTGTTGAATACCAAATTGCTGATCTCACCGGACTTTACATAGGGCTTACGAACATAGTCCCCATGCTCATCCAGTTCAGGTTCATGGAACCCAACGACGATGGTATACTCATTCAAATCGTAAATGTAACCTTCATCGCCCACCTTTTCTCTGAGCAAATAGGTAATGTCGGAGAAGTCGGTCAAATTCTCATAGGAAATGGCGATAACGGCCTTGCCGTTGGCGTCGTTCTTGGCGGAAGCGATGAGTTTGTTATCCTGATACAGTTCAAACTCAAACAGGTTGGGCGTGGTGCAGGGTACGCCGTCCAGATTCTTGGTGATTTCAAAGCCGATGCCGGTGCTGGAAACGGAGACCTCGATGTCCTGTCCGCTTACCTCACCCTCAAGCTGGAAGTCCAGACCATCGTAATGGCCGGGTCTGTATCCGTCACAGTTTTCTGCAGCTTTGACAATTTGGGACTTGCCCAGGGAAATGGACACCTTCTCGTAGGTATTGCCCTTACTGTCCTTCAAATCCACTACGATTACGGCTTTGGAAGAATCCGTAATGTCTTTGCCTTTGATAGATACATTGTTGGTCTTACGGAATTCATAGGAACCGCTCTTGGAAAAGCCTTCGTACTTGGTGCCGTTGATGGTTACGGAATACACCTTGGTCACGTTGGCGGTAATGGTTTCCGTGCTGGTGCTGATGATGTTTCCGTCCTTATCCACGATATTGCGCTTCAAAGTAAAGGAAGCCCCTGCAATGCGCACGTCAATATGCGTGAAGGTAGCCTCGTCGAAAGTTCCCTGGTCACCGGGCCGTGCCTGAGGATCGGCCTCTCCGGTTTCCTCGGCCAATACCAGCATGGGCATCACGGACGCCAGCATGAGGACTGCCAGGAACATAGCCAGATATTTTTTCATATTCTCT
>CAYUHW010000438.1:0-1006 GCA_964444605.1 uncultured Christensenella sp.
TTCAAAAAACAAAGGAAGGAAGGCTTACAGTATGATTCCCAAAATGATGGATGCACTGGTGAAGACCGAAAAAGGCCCCGGCCTCACCCTCATGCAGGTACCCGTCCCCGAAGTCGGCATCGGCGAGGTGCTCATCAAGATTCACAAGACCGCCATCTGCGGCACGGATGTTCACATTTACAACTGGGATCCCTGGTCTCAGGAGCATATCCGCCCCTCCATGACCATCGGCCATGAATACGTAGGCGAGATCGCCGCCATCGGCCCCGGTGTAGAGGGCTATCATGTGGGGCAGATTGTTTCCGGCGAAGGGCACATTGTCTGCGGACGGTGCCGGAACTGCCGGGCAGGCAACGGCCAGTGGTGCAAGCATACCCATGGCGTAGGCGTGGATCGGGACGGTGCCTTTGCTCAGTATCTGTGCATTCCCGCCACCAACCTCATCGTCATCCCTAAAGGCATGGACGAAGACGTGGTTTCCTTCTTCGATGCTTACGGCAATGCCTTCCATACCGCCACCATGTTTGACGTCATCGGCGAGGACGTTCTCATTACCGGAGCGGGCCCCATCGGCATCATGGCCGCCGGCATCTGCGCCAAGACCGGTGCCCGCCGTGTGGTCATCACCGATGTAAATCCCTACCGTTTGGATCTGGCCAAAAAGATGGGCGCCACCGCCACGGTAAATCTGAAGGAGCAGAGTCTGGAAGAGGTCATGAAGGAGCAGAACATTGTGGAAGGCTTCGATGTGGGCTGTGAAATGAGCGGCAGTCCTGCGGCTTTGAACCAGATGATTGACCACATGCGCAACGGCGGCAAGATTGCTCTCCTGGGCATCTCCTCCAAGAACGAGGTGGCTCTGAACATGAACAAGGTCATCTGGAACGGCCTCACCATGCAGGGCATCTACGGCCGCAAGATGTATGAAACTTGGTACAAGATGATGTGTCTGGTGGAGGCCGGCTTCGATCTGACCCCCGTCATCACCCATCGCTTCCACTACACC
>CAYUHW010000439.1:0-1005 GCA_964444605.1 uncultured Christensenella sp.
ACACCTACGATAGCTGGGGGAAGCTTCTCTCCACCACCGGCTCCCTTGCCTCTACCCTGGGCGCCGACCAGCCCTTCCGCTACCGTGGCTATGTCTACGACACCGAAACCTCCCTCTACTATCTCCAGACCCGCTACTACGACCCCGCCACCTGCCGCTTCATCTCCTCCGATGTCGTCCTCTCCACCGGCCAAGGTGTCCTGGGGCACAATGCGTATGCGTATTGTCTGAATAATCCCGTCAATATGTCCGATTCTTCTGGCAGCTGGCCAAGATGGGCAACTATCGTATTGGGTGCTGTTGCCGTAGTTGCAGCAGTTGCGGTTACTGTTGCTACACTTGGCACTGCTGCACCCGCCGCTGTGTGTACATTAACAGCAGTAGGAATGTCTATAGGTGCGAGCTATGCGGTTGCAAGTACCGCCGCTACAGTTACAGTTGTTGCTACTACTGTTGCGGCGTCAGCATATGCCGGAGACATAGCATATTCGGCAGTTACTGGAGACAGCTTGCTTTTAGACAGAGTATTTCAAGGCAATACGGATGCCTATAATATCGGGTTAGCCATAACAAGTATTGCCACAGCAGGAATGCTTGAAATGGCAGCACAAAGTCCGGGAGTCTGCTTTGTGGCCGGAACACCTGTACTTTCAGCGTGTGGATATATCGCCATTGAAGAAATCAAGGAAGGCGATGTGGTTTGGGCGGAAAATCCAGAAACAGGTGAAAAAGAACTTAAAGAAGTTGTTCAAACCTTTGTCAACAAAACGACAGAACTGGTTTATGTTCAAGTGGATAGTGAGGAAATCATCACGACGCCGGAGCACCCATTCTATTCGCCAGTAAAAGGTTGGACTGCAGCTTGTAAATTACGTGCCGGCGATATCCTCGTTTTGCAAAACGGCGAAAATGTTACGGTTAAAAAAATCCAGCACGAGATTCTTGAAGTACCAATTACGGTTTATAACTTTGAGGTTGCTGATTTCCACACGTACTATGTTGGAA